>NZ_JBJMLX010000218.1:0-79341 GCF_045805085.1 Niastella sp. | reverse complement strand
GATTATTGACAGAAGCCCAGTCAAAGCTCAGCGTGCCGGCATTTACCCCGGTGAAGTCCATATAAAAATCTATTGCTGCGGATGAGGTATTATCGGCAGAACCTGTTGACAGCAGAACGATCGATTGGGTAGCTGGTGACTGGTCAGTACCCTTTTGTACACCACCATTAAATCCTGTTGAGAAAATTCCGGTAGAGGTAGTTAAGAGGTTGGGGTTGGGCGTAGCGCCTGTTCCCGTTAAAGACGGCCCGTTAAAATGGTTCGCGCCATTACCATTGACGAAGAAGTTGGTCCAGCTGGCTATATCAGAAAAATCCTGGGTATAGCTCATGCCGGGTTGCGACGCCATAGGAACAGGCAGCGGTGTATTGTTAAACGCCTGCTCGGTACCATAAGTGGTGCCTGCTGCAGTGGTTACATAAGCATGGTAATAAACCCGTTGATTGGGCGTAAGACCTGAAAGCGCTACACTGTAGTTACCTCCGCTCAGGTTGGAAGCGGGTATTTGTGTTCCTGTACCAACTGGAAAACTGGGTGAAATACTGTATTCCAAGCCATAGCCGGTAATAGGGGAGCATCCTGTACTCGTAATACTGCCGGCAATGGTAGCGGTAGTAGGCGTAATTGCTGAGTTTGCGCCAGTGGTTACAGTAGCGGTGGTATTAATACCGGAGCCGGTAACCGGGATATTCACCGGCGCGATGCCACCGCTACTTACAGCAATATTGCCATCATACGATTGAACCAACGTAGGGTTAAAGTTCACATAGATGGCTTTACTGCTAAAGCTGTTGCCCGTATAAGAAAAGCTAAGGGTGGAAGTGTAAGGTCCGCCGGCTGCTTCGCTGTAGGTAAATCCGGGAAGCGCAGCGATGGTAATATCAGTGCCATCGAGATCGGCGCCATCCAAAGTAAAGGAGTTGGGGCCGGCGGTGGTATTGACGCAGATATTCCCATAACCATTCAAAGGCGAACCCAAGGTAACCGTTGGCGTGCCGGAAGCTGCCCTGGTAATATCTATTGTATATGTTTGAGTAGTAGTCCCATCCTGGGCAGTTACCACAGTTGTTATAGTATTTAAACCTACGTTCAGGGAGATGGACGCGGAAGTGGCGCCGCTGGTTACCGAAATACCATTAACAGAAATGGTGGCCGTTGCATCGGTGGCGGTTGGTGTAACGGTGATGCTGCTGGTGGCATTGGCCACCGTGGCCGTATAGCTGGTAGTGGAAGTTGAGAAAGCAGGTGTGAGCGTACCGGTACTGATAGCAAGCCCACTCAAGGTTACAACGGTAGATACAGCAGCTGTAGCCGTAATACTGAAATTATCAATGCCAATACCCTGGCCATTCGCGGAACCGCCGACGCCGGTAAGCGTCCATCTTAAATAATAATTTGCGCCAGGGGCAATGGAAAGCCCGGTGAGGGTTACCGTTTTGGTGATGGTAGTGGGCGGATTGACTACGGCGTTGGTAGTGGTATTATCTGCAGGATAGGCCTGGTCGCCAGCAGCCGCTGAAATGGCAGGTGAAGAGTTGCTGCCATGGAAGAAGGTCCAGTCGAACTCCCGATTTTGGGAGGTACGGTATTTTTCATAGTCGAAATTAATTGTCAGGCCGCCGATCGTACTTCCTGTATTGTTAGTAATGGCCAGTATAATGGACCGTGGAGATTGATAGCCGGTGGTGCCACTGCCGCTGGTGATAAAACCAAGGGCGCGGTCGGTAGCAGTAGCTGTAACTCCATTGGCAAAATTATATGCGCCTCCTGCAGAGCCGGTAACAAGAACGCCGGTGCCGGTAGTTCCGCCTGCCGCGGTGGTAGCGGTGAGGCCGGTTGACCAATCCGTTGCCCCTACTCCCGATCCAACCTTGAAGCCGGTGGGCAAGGTGGCCGTGGCGCTTGTGCCCATGCCATCGAAATTTTCAGTTACTGCTGTTCCCGTGGAATTAATAAGACGCTGTGCAAATAATTCTGGACATGCTACCAGGAGCATACCCATAAGTAGTAGGTACAATTTTCTCATTGCGTGTAGAAAGGTTTTGTAGGAAAAAATGTTTATCGGTTAGTCAATGATACTGGCACAAGTAGAATGTGCTACAGTTAAGGATTTTGCGGGTGTGTGGTCGGCGCCAAAGATAGAAGGCCTGTATTATGCAAATGTTACAGTTTGCTCTAAATACAGGATTTCATTCTTAAAAAATTTTGAATTGTAAGAAACCAACATCGTAAATGTTAGAAACTAACATTGGCGCAGGAGCCGGGTTTCATGAATGTACTTAAAAAATCCTTATTTAAATCTGGCAATCCTATTATTGACCTGTGTAATAACAACGGCACAGAACAGCTCATTCAAATTGTTACCAATACAAGCGGCCATTATTTTCCGGGCGTGGTGGAAGCTGCCCGCCGGTCACCTATCAAAGGCTGGTTTAGGACCTGGTTGGTTTTTGGGCTGGTGCGGCTAGTTGCCTGTCTGATGAAGCATAACTAATCCCCGAAACTTCCTTTTTGATCCTTTGGGGCTGACAATTTTGCCGATTTTGGCGCCCCGGGGGCCAATGGCACTCTCTTTGGTGAGGTTCAAGCCATACTATTAAACTGCCAAAAACGAAACATATGCAAAAAGGGACCATACAGGTACAGACGGAGAATATTTTCCCAATAATTAAAAAATTCCTGTATAGCGATCACGACATTTTTTTGCGTGAGCTCATCAGTAATGCCGTAGATGCTTCCCAGAAATTGAAAACCCTTTCTTCCATAGGAGAGGCTAAAGGGGAAGTGGGCGAGCTGATGATTGAAGTAAAGCTCGATGAAGAAGCAAAAACCATCACCATTTCCGACCGGGGCATCGGGATGTCGGCGGCTGAAGTGGAAAAGTATCTGAACCAGGTGGCTTTCAGCGGTGCGGAGGAGTTTGTAAAAAAATACAAAGGACAGAACGAGAACGCCATCATTGGTAAGTTTGGTCTGGGTTTTTATTCAGCCTTTATGGTGAGCGATAAAGTGGAAGTGTTCACCAAAAGTTTTAAAGAAGAGGCGCCGGCTGTTCGCTGGGAGTGCGATGGCAGTCCCGAATACATGCTGGAAGAAACCAGCAAAACGGATCGTGGTACTGACATTGTATTATACATCAATGAAGAAAGCGCTGAGTTCCTGGATCCCGAGCGCATTCGTGGCATCCTGCTCCGTTTCTGTCGCTTTTTGCCTATACCCATTTATTTCCGTCATAAGAATGAAGAAGCAGATGCGGGCCCCATCAACAATACCCAGCCTGCCTGGAAGAAAAAACCTGCTGAACTGACCGCTGAGGATTACCAGAATTTTTATAAAGAATTGTACCAGTATAACGAACCTCCGTTGTTCTGGATCCACCTGAATGTGGATTATCCATTTAACCTCACCGGTATCCTGTACTTCCCCAAAATAAAACAGAGCTACGAAATTCAAAAAGACAAGATCCAGCTTTACAGCAACCAGGTATTTGTTACCGATGAGGTGAAGGATATTGTACCGGAGTTCCTGATGTTGTTACATGGGGTAATTGACAGTCCGGATATTCCATTGAACGTAAGCCGCAGCTACCTGCAGGGCGATCCCAATGTGAAGAAGATCAACAACCACATCACCAAGAAGGTGGCCGATAAACTGGAAGAGTTATTTAATAAAGAAAGAAAAGAGTTTGAAGGCAAGTGGGACAGCCTGGGTCTGTTTGTGAAGTATGGAATGATGACCGATGACAAGTTCATGGAAAGAGGTAACAAATTCCATTTGTTTGAAATTGCCGGTAATGTTGAAGGGGAGAAGAAATTCTATACCCTGGAAGAATTGCGCTTAGCGACCGAAACCCTGCAAAAGAACAAGGATGGAAAACTGGTTATTTTGTACACTACCGATACGGTGCAACAGGATGCCTACATAAGAGGGGCAGAAGCCAAAGGCTATATAGTGGTGAAAATGGATACCCTCATCGATCCTTCGTTTGTTAACCAAATGGAATCGAAGTGGAACGACGTTACGTTTAACCGGGTTGATGCCGACATCGCCGATAACCTTATTGACAAACAGGAGAACCTGGACAGTGTTTTAAGCAAGGATGATGAAGCTACGTTAAAAGGTTTGTTCGATATAAAAATGACAGGCCTTAGCATGACGGTTGAAGTAAAAGGCCTGAGCACAGAGGCGCCGCCGGTTGTGGCTACCCGCCCCGAGTTCATGCGCCGCATGAAAGACATGGCTTCTATGAGCGGTCCCATGGGAAGCTTCTACGCCAATATGCCCGATGAGGTTACACTGACCGTAAACGGCAACCACCCCATTTATCAGCAGTTGTTGAAGCAGGATGATAAAGCAAAACAGGAGAAGGTAGTACATAACCTGGCCGATCTGGCTTTATTATCACAAGGTTTGCTGAAAGGAAGTAACCTTACCAACTTTATTAATCGTAGTGTTGATCTGATGGGAGCTAAAGATGCTGAAGTAGTAAAGTAGGAACAATTGTAAAAATAAAAAAAGAGCCATCAGTGTTTAAGCTGATGGCTCTTTTTATTTTTATCTGCTTGATTCTTTGTCCTGTCGTAGTAATTCCATTCTTATATACTTACTTAACCTGTCTTTTCATTTGCTAATTTTCCCATTTTTCACATTTGCTTATTAGCAGCTTACTTCCAGCCACCGCCCAGCGCCCGGTACAGTTCTACCATGGCGCTCAGTTGGTCGCGTTGAAGAGTTGCATTAGATAACTCAGCCTGCAGCAGGTTGCTTTGGGCGGTAATCACTTCCAGGTAATCGGCCATGCCGCTTTTGTATAACAGTTCCGCATTGTTGATGGCGCTGTTTAACAAAGTCACCTGGTCGGTGCTGAGCTGATATTGAGTTTTCAGTTTATCAATCTGCACCAGTGCATTGGCCACCTCGCCCATGGCATTGTAAGCCGATTGGCGGAAGGTGATGGCTGCCTCATCGCGTTGCAGTTTGGCCACTTCAAATTGCGTTTTCAACGCCCGGCGTTGAAAGATCGGTTGGGTAACGCCGGCTAAACCTGTTGCAAACAATGATTTTGGGATGTTGAACCATTTGGTGAACTCATAGGCATTCAAACCGCCACTGGCAGTGATGCTTAAAGTAGGGTACAGACTGGCTTCGGCTACGCCAACGCGTGCATTGGCTGATACCAACGCCATTTCGTAGCTGCGTACATCGGGCCGGCGGCTTACCATAGCGGCAGGTATGCCGGTTGATAATTGTTCCCATGCCTTGAATTCCTGCAATTTCATTGTCCGGGCAATAGTACCAGGCTGGTCACCGCTCAGGATGTGGATGGTATTTTCCTGGATGGCGATCTGTTGCTCCAACTGCGGGATCAGGATCTTAGCCGTTTGTTGTTGAGCAGTGGCTTGTTGCACCGCTAACTCAGTGGCCTGACCTGCCTGTTTTTGCAACTGGATGAATTGCACAATGGTATCGCCCAGGCTTACATTACGACGAGCCACAGCCAACTGGGCATCCAGCGTCAGCAGGTTAAAATAGCTGCTGGCAATATTGGCTACCAGGGCAGTTTGCACCGCCCGGCTGGCTTCGTAGGATTGTAAATATTGAGCGTTGGCGGCTTCGCGCTGACGGCGGAGCTTACCCCAAACATCTATTTCCCAACTTAAACCTGCGTTCAGGTTATAGTCTTCCAGGTGTTCTTTACCCAGGAAGTTTTTCAGACTTAAACCATTCAAACTGTTCTTTGATGGGAAGGAGCTGGAGGCTGTTATATTGGCTGAAATGGTAGGTCCCCAGTTCACTTTAGCTTGTTTGGCATAAGAACGGGCTTCATCAACCCGTTTCATGGCCAGTTGAATATCAAAGCTGTTGTCCAATGCATGACTTATCAATGACTGCAGGGTAGGATCGGAAAAGAATTTTTTCCATTCCATATCTGCCACGCTGGAATCAGTAGTTGCGGTAGTACTGGCGAACTGAGTTGGTAAAGAAAGATCTGATCGTTGGTAATCTTTACCCATTCGGCACGCTGCCAGTAACGCCACCAAAGCCAGGGTGGAATAAATAGTGATATTACTTTTACGCATGTATATCCTTATTTAAAATTTCGAACTTTTAAGAATTACCATCCGCCGTAAGCGAATGGTAATTCATGAATGATTTATTATTCGCCGGTTTTCAACTCTCTCAAACCAGGGCGGCCTGTTACTCTCTCCTGCAATGCCTGGAAGATCACAAACAGAACCGGGATGATGAACACACCCAGGATTACCCCGGAAAGCATACCGCCAATGGCGCTCATCCCAATTGAGTGGTTACCGAGGGCAGAGGCGCCATGCGTCCATACCAGTGGCAACAGACCAACGATGAAGGCAAAAGAGGTCATGAGGATGGGGCGTAACCTTAGCCTGGAGGCTTCGAGGGCCGCATCTATCAGTCCCATTCCGTTTCTTCTGCGTTGTACGGCAAACTCCGTAATCAGGATCGCGTTCTTCGCCAACAAACCTACCAGCATGATCAAACCGATCTGCACATAGATGTTGTTTTCGATACCTGCGAAACCAATAAAGGCAAATACCCCTAATACGCCCGTAGGTATGGTTAAGATAACCGACAGGGGCAGAATGTAACTTTCGTATTGTGCTGCCAACAGGAAGTAAACGAACAGGATGCTCAGCAGGAAGATAAAGATCTGCTGGTTACCTGTTTTAATTTCCTCGCGGGTTACACCGGTCCATTCAACCTGGTATCCTCTTGGTAATGCCGTTTTGGCCGTTTCTTCAATGGCCTTGATGGCATCACCGGTACTGAAACCGGGTTTGGGTGAACCGTTGATGGTAACAGCGTTGAACAGGTTGTTACGGGTAACGGTTTCAGGACCGTACACTCTTTTTAACGTTACCAGCGTTTTGGCCGGTACCATTTCGCCCTGGTTGTTCTTTACAAAAATTCCATCTATTGAATTGATATCAGCGCGGAAGGGGGCATCGGCCTGCGCCATTACGCGGTAGTATTTACCAAACCGGTTAAAGTCGGTAACAAAGCTACTTCCGTAATAGATCTGCATGGTTTGCATCAGCTCGCTGATAGATACACCCAGCTGTTTGGCTTTCTGATTATCTACTTCTATAGTGAATTGCGGGTTACCAGCTGCAAAAGTGGTAAACGCAAATCCGATCTCTTTCCGTTGCATCAACGCGCCAATGAACTGCCAGGCAGTACCACCCAGTTTACTGAGCGGGCCGTTGGTGCGGTCCTGCAACATGAACTCAAAACCACTCGCGTTACCAAAACCCTGTACGGTAGGGAAGTTGAAGAAGAAGGCGCTGGCGCCTTTTACCTGGCTTACCTGGCCTATAAGGCCGCCTGCGATCTGGTCAGGGTTTTTAACTGGACCTCTGGAATCGTAATCTTTCAACCGCATGAAACCTGCCGCATAAGGCGACGCGTTTGCATTGCTGAGGAAGTTCAACCCATCGATCACATACAGGTGATTGTAAGCAGGGTTCTGTTTAATGATGCTGTCAATTTGCAGGGTAGCCTGGTGCGTACGGTCCAGTGAGCTACCGGGAGGTGTATTCACCGCAAACAGTACGAAGCCCTGGTCTTCTGTGGGAATAAAGCCGGTAGGCGTTTTCTTCGTTAAATAAAATGCACCTGCAGTAATGAGCACCAACGCAGCGATGGCGACCCATTTGCGGCGTACCAGGAACTTCAGGCTGCGGATGTATCTATCAGTCATTCCATTGAAACCGGCATTGAAGGCAGCATAAAAGCGACCCATAAAGCCTTTTTTACGACCATGGTGTTCGCCGCCTTCTCCTGCATTTTCATTCTTCAGGAACAGGGCGCACAAAGCAGGACTGAGGGTAAGGGCGTTCACCGCCGAAATAAGGATGGCGATGGCCAGTGTAAAGGCAAACTGCCGGTAGAATACACCTGCAGGGCCTTGCATAAAACCTACCGGGATGAACACCGCCGCCATTACTAGTGTAATGGAGATGATTGCGCCGGAGATCTCACTCATTGACTGAATGGTTGCTGCTCTTGCCGGCAGATTGGTGCGCTCCATTTTCGAGTGTACCGCTTCCACCACCACAATGGCGTCATCCACTACTACCCCAATGGCCAGTACAAGGGCGAACAGGGTAAGCAGGTTGATGGTAAAACCAAATAACTGCATAAAGAAGAACGTACCGATAATAGCCACCGGAACGGCAATAGCAGGTATCAGGGTTGAGCGGAAGTCCTGCAGGAAGATGAACACTACAATGAACACCAGGATGAAGGCAATGATAAGGGTTTCCCGTACCTGGTCAATAGAGGCATCGAGGAACTCCTTGGAGTTGTACATTACTGTGGTCTTAAGCCCCTTTGGTAATGTTTTTTCAAAATTCTTCAGTAGTCTTTCTACTTCGGTCAGGATGTCGTTGGCGTTGGAACCTGCGGTTTGGTAAACGGCGAAACCAGATACCGGATGGCCATCCATGCGGGCGTTGGTTGAATAGGTATAAGAACCAAATTGAACGCGGGCCACATCTTTCAGGCGCAGCATAGAGCCATCGGGATTTGACTTGATGATCATGTTCTCATAATCTTCACCCTGGTTCGACTTTCCTTTATATTTCAATACATACTCAAACACTTCGGCGCTGCTTTGACCCAAACGGCCGGGAGCGGCTTCGAGGTTTTGATCTTTGATGGCGTTCAATACATCCTGGGGCGACAGGTTATTAGCTGCCAGGCGATCGGGCTGCAGCCAGATACGCATGGAGTAATCCTTGGTACCAAATACAAGGGCCTGACCTACACCCGGTACACGTTGTATCTCGGGAATAAGGTTGATCTTGATATAGTTTTCAATAAACAGCTCATCGTATTTTTCTTTGTTGTCGCTGCTGAGCGCCACGAACATGATGATACTGTTCTGTACTTTCTGGGTTGAAATACCTGCCTGTACTACTTCTGCAGGCACCTGGCTAACGGCTTTCGATACGCGGTTCTGTACGTTTACAGAAGCGATATCGGGGTTGGTGCCCTGTTTAAAGTATACAGTCAGCGTCATACTACCATCGTTACTGGAGTTGGAGGTCATGTAAGTCATGTTCTCCACCCCATTGATGGCTTCTTCCAGCGGAGTGGCAACGGAGCGTGCTACTACTTCGGCGTTGGCGCCTGGGTACAGCGCTGTTACCTGTACGCTTGGCGGCGCAATATCAGGGAACAGTGTTACAGGCAGCGTGAATAACGACAGCCCGCCTAACAAAAGCAGTATGATTGATACAACCGTTGATAGGACCGGTCTTTCAATAAATCTTTTTAACATGGGAATTTTTTTGAAAATGAAGTCTGATTTCTGCGGTAAAGGCAGAAAGCAGGAGGTAAGATTGGGATCATCAGGCACAAGAACTCCCTGTAGTCAAAGTATGCCAACTCTGACTTTTCTACGTCTTACTTCCTGCTTCGTGAATTATAGAGGTTTCGCTTTCAGCAAGCTGTCGGCCGAAATTGGCTGCGGTACTATCGCAACACCATCCTGCAGGTTACCAACTCCAGCAAACACGATCTTATCACCGGCTTTCAGGCCATCTTTTACAAAGTAATAGTTGGTTGTTTTACCTGCCACGGTGATGGGTTTGCTAACCACTTTGTTACTGTCACCTACAGCGAAAACAAATACTTTGTCCTGCACTTCGAAGGTAGATTCGATCGGCACGATCATCGCATCTGCAAACTGTTGCGGAATGCGAACCTTTCCGGTATTACCCGTGCGGAGATTACCGCCTGGGTTAGGGAAGGTAGCGCGGAAGCTGATGGCGCCGGTTGTTTTGTCGAATTGTCCTTCAACGGTGCTGATCTTTCCTTTTGAGCCAAATACACTGTTGTCGGCCAGGGCCAGCTCAACCGATGGAACATGCTTTACTTTTTCTTCAATGCTGTTACCGGCAAACTGGTTTTTAAAAGAAAGAAAATCAGGCTCGCTCATGGAAAAGTAAGCATACATTTCACTGATGTCTGAAAGAACGGTGAGTATATCGTCTTTACTAACAAGGCTTCCCTTTTTCTTGGGAATACGACCGATGTAGCCATTGGCGGTTGCTTTCACTAACGTGTAACCGACGTTGATCTGGGCACTGGCCACGGCGGCTTCTGCCTGTTTAACGTTTGCTACAGCAGCGTCGTAAGCGGCTTTGGCGGTTTTGAGTTGAACATCGGAGATCACATTGTGCTCCACCAACGGAGTCAGGCGGTCAATTTCCACCTGGGCTTTTGATACGTTGGCCTGTGCAGCCAGTAAGCTCGATTTTGTGTTGTTCAACGACTCATTATAAGTGCGTGCATCGATTTTAAAGAGGGGCTGGCCTACTCTTACATAAGCGCCTTCATCTACAAAAATCTGGTTGAGATAGCCTTCTACCTGAGGTCTGATCTCTACGTTTACTTTACCTTCCAGTGAAGCAGGATATTCACGGAAAGTGGTTGCTGTTGTGGTAGTTACTTGCACCACTGGTAATGCTGGTGGTGGTTGCTGTGGCATTCCAGGTGTAGCAGAGCTATTAGCGCAACTATATAAAACTGTTGCAACACTGATTGCTGTTAGTAACTTTACCCAGCTGTTGTACTGTTTGATATCCAAAGGTTTCATCATACATGGTTTAATAGACATACTAAAAAAAATCTTTAAAGCAAGCAAGTCGTTATTGCATGAGGCTACAAAGCGCAGTAGCTCTCTGCGCAGGTTCACAGATGGTAGCAGTATACCGGGATCAGTTGGCGTCAGGTACGGGAAACGATTCCAGGTTTCCGGAGATAGTTATTAAGTGTTGTAGATTGCTGTATATTATTAACAGGTAGCTGGTGCCATACTGTTGGGTAATGCTAAACTTTTATCATATAACCTGCCCATTAAAATCATCCCGTAAAAGTAATGATGATTGTGACTTTCTTAATTTACCTTATTGGGGGATTAATTGTACTTTTCCCGGATTTGTCTTTGGAACAGGGCAGGCGTATTTCCAGTATGTTTTTTGAAAAAGCGGTTGAAATAGGCATCATCTTCAAAATTCAAACGTCCGGCAATTTCTTTTACCGAATGTTCACCCCAGAATAATAGCCTTTTAGCTTCCAGTATCCTTCTTTCGTCAATAATTTGTTTAGCTGTTTTACCGGTGACAGTTTTTATGAGGTCGTTCAAATGGCCAGGCGTAACATATAACATATCGGCGTATTGTGTTACCTGGGTAGAGTTTACAAAGTTTTCATCGATGAGTGATTTGAATTGACGTACGATGCGGTTTTGTGAGTAGTCCATGGTAACTACAGGGGCAGGGGCGGCTGCAATTGTTTCATTTTTACAATTAACCAGTCGGCCTGCACATATAATAAAGGCATTGAGGAGATTCTTGAGTATAAGGCCTTTTTGCGGCTTATCATCTTTAAACTCCTGGTACATGAGGTTAACGTATACAGATATCTCCTGCATTTGTTCAGCATTCATTACAGGTAATACCACCTGGCTAAACATGCATTCCCAACAGGCAAGAACACCCTGTGTTTCAGTAAGCAGAAATTCTTTGTTGAAGGAAATATGCATCATCTTGTAGTAGGAGTTACCTGTTTGCTGATGCACCTGGTCCGGAGCCAGCATTAACAATGCCGGCGCCTTTATAGTATATTTTTCAAAGTCGGTATAATGCGTTACTTCGCCTTCCAGCAAAAAGCTGATCTTGTAATCAGCATGGCGATGCGGAATGGCCATATAGGATGGTACAGAATTACCTTCGGTTTTTTTAATAATGAAATTGGTGCCTGGTATACAAGCAGCCATGTCATAAATAGGTATCAGTGCCTGGTTATTTTTCATACAATCACAACATTGGTAGCGGTTAAAAACCAACCCTACGCTGCGGGTGGATAGTAAAAATATTATAATAATGGCAAACTCTTATCGTCGAAAGTATTATTGTACCATAAAATTTTAAATGCCAAACCTTTTCAGGGGACGGATTGTTAATGCGGTTAGTTGCTATTGACCTGCTAAAGTTCAGCTAAAGAGGGGAAATACATACGAATGTTCATAAAGCATAACCCTGGCAGGGTTTGTAATTATCGTGATCAAGATACTGCATTTTGTGTAATGTTTTCTTCTGCCAGCCTGAAATCTATAACCCGCAACTGTAAGTGTTTTTCATTGTTCCATTCATTCTCATCAAGGGTAAATACAACATCCACCGGTTTTTTCGATTCAAGCAAATGGAATTTTTTAGCCATGCCAAAGCCAATCCCATTAAACAGGATGTTATCCTGCCGCAGGGAGAATTTGATATGTTGTTCTTTTACAATGCGTGAATAACCCGAGTCGGTAACATTACGCACCACAAACAAAGGCCGCATATTCTCGGGGCCGAAAGGCTCCATTTGATGAATGATATTGTAAAAGGGCTGCTTAAGGTCTTTGAAGGCCACCTCTGCATCGATGATGATTTCAGGAACCAGCAGATCGGGTGTAATGGTGGCTGCAACAACCTCTTCAAACCGGTCGCGAAAAGCTTCCACTTTATCCAGGGCCAGCGTCATTCCTGCTGCATAAAAGTGGCCGCCATATCCTAACAACAGGTCTTTACATTGGTGAATGGCTTCATATACATTAAAGCCGGCCACGCTTCTGGCCGAACCCGCCACATATTCGCCGCTTTGTGTAAGCACAATAGTAGGACGATAGTAATAATCAATAAGCCGGGAGGCTACAATGCCTACCACGCCTTTGTGCCAGTGTGATTGAAAAACAACGGTTGATTTGCGGGTTTGCCATACGCCGTCATTTTCAATAATGGCCAGGGCTTCTTCGGTAATATTTTTATCAGCTTCCTTGCGTTCGGTATTGTCTAAATGTAACTGTTCGGCATAGTGCTTGGCTTCAAGCGGCGTGCTGGCAATAAACATTTGCACGGCTTTGCGGGCATCGTCCATACGACCGGCTGCATTTACCCGCGGCGCGATCATAAACACCAGGCTGTTTATAAATAATTCCTTTTGCACACCGCTTAGTTCCTTTAAAGCCAGGATGCCATAATTAGGATCTTCATTGGCCTTTTTTAAACCATAAAATGCGAGCACCCGGTTCTCACCTGTCATGGGCACAATATCAGCAGCAATGGCGGTAGCTACCAGGTCGAGGTATTCCACTGGCGCCGACTCATCGAGCTGCAGGTGCCTGGCCAGGGCCGAGATCAATTTAAAGCCCACCCCGCAGCCGCATAATTCTTTATACGGGTATTTGCAATCTTTTTGCTTGGGGTTTAAAATGGCTACAGCCGGGGGCAGGATGTCATCGGGCATGTGGTGATCGCACACAATGAAATCGATGCCGTTTTCGCGGGCATATTGAATAAGCTCCACTGATTTTATTCCACAGTCGAGCGAAATGATAAGCGTAAATCCGTTTTCGATGGCAAAGTCGATTCCTTTCTTTGATACGCCATATCCTTCACGATAGCGGTGGGGGATATAGAAGTCGATTTTGTCGCTTTTATACACTTTTTGCAGAAAGCGAAACATGCAGGAAACGGCGGTTGTGCCATCCACATCATAGTCGCCGAAAACAAGTATTTTTTCCTGCTGGTCAAAGGCCGTACTTATGCGGGAAACTGCTTTATCCATATCCTTCATCAGGTAAGGATCGTGCAGGTCGGAAAGCTGGGGGCGAAAAAACTGCTTTGCTTTATCGAAATCATGCATGTATCGCTGGGCGAGTATTTTACAAAGAACAGGGTGTATTTTAAGGCTGGCATACAATTGCTGCACTTTATCATCATCTGCCGTTAGTATGTTCCATCTCTTTTGTAGCATAAAAAAAATCCCAGGTTTCAAGTCGCAAGGGCTTGTGCCTTGAGCCTTGTTATCTTGTGCCTTAATATTTTCTGTCTGTAGTATACCGTACCAGTTCTTCGAGGCCGTTACGTATTTCTACGTTATCAAATTCATGTAAAACGGCCAGCGCTTCATCCCTGAAGCTAACCATTTTTTTCTCAGTATAACTAATGCCGCCGGTTTGTTTCACTATGTTAATGACCTCCTGTACCTTCTGGGGGTCTTTATTTTGATTTTTGATAATATATATTAGTTTCCGGCGGGTAGCGGCGTCGGTATTTTGTAAAGTATAGATCAGCGGCAGGGTGAGTTTCTTTTCGCGGATATCGTTACCGGTAGGTTTTCCCACAGCTTCGTTGCCGTAATCGAACAGATCGTCTTTTATCTGGAAAGCCATGCCTACCTTTTCACCAAACAGTCGCATTTTTTCAGTGATAACTTCGTCCTGGGTGGTGCTCCAGGCGCCGGAAGCGCAGGCGGAGGCCAGCAGGGAAGCGGTTTTTCCTTTTATGATCTCGAAATAGGTATCTTCTTCAAAGTTGAGGGTGCGCGATTTCTCCATTTGCAGCAATTCGCCCTCACTCATGGCACGTATGGCGTTTGATAATAATTTCAAAATACGGTAATCGTCGTGGTCGAGGGAAAGCAGCATACCTTTGGCCAGCAGATAGTCGCCAACCAAAACCGATACCTTGCTTTTCCACAAAGCATATGTAGAGAAAAATCCCCTACGTTCCAGGGATTCATCCACCACATCATCATGTACCAGGGTAGCCGAATGTAGTAATTCTACTAGCGAAGCGGCACGGTAAGTAGTATCGTTAACGGGCCCGCATAACTTGGCAGAAAGCAGTACAAACATGGGGCGTAATTGCTTACCTTTCCGGTTTACAATAAACCTCATAATCCTGTTCAGAAGCGGCACCTGGCTCTTTACAGCTTCATGGAATTGTTTATCAAATTCGGGTAATTCTTCTCGTAATATTGCTAGTGATAATTTCATGCGGAATATAAGAGGAGCAAATTACTATTTATTAATGTATAACGTAAGAGGCATTTAATTTGCTCTGTTATGGTCTTACTGTGTGAAAAACAGCAAGATAATGCACATTGTGTTGGGGAAAAAAATTTGGTAGTTAGCTGTCAATTGATATTTTTGCACAGATTCTGAGTTCTGGTTACTTAATCCTTCACATAAAATTTAGTTATGGCAAGCAAAAAGTACGTTAGTATTCTAAGCTTAACGTTCCTGTTGGCATCTGCTGCCTCCCACGCACAGTTGGGTGGTACGTACGATGTACAGGACTCTTCTGTTATACCTTCTAAGAGGCTCCCTCAGCACACCGAGTTTATGGCAAACAATTACCCCTACCCGGCCAAACCCCGTAACCAATGGGAAATTGGCTTACAGGCAGGTGCAGTTGGCATTTCGGGTGATGTTCGTAATCGTTTCCCTGGTATCGGGGGGGCATTACATGTTCGTAAAGCGCTGGGTTATGTGTTCTCTTTACGGGGACAAGTGGGTGTTTATACTACTAAAGGTCTGAACTTCCAGCCTTCTACAGATTATTCAAGAAACTCAGCATGGACTTCAGCTGGTTATACAGGAGCCCCAGTGTTCTACAACTACAAAACAAATATTTACGACCTGAGCTTACAGGGCGTAATAACATTGACAAACATCCGTTTTCATAAATCAAAAAGCAACTTCAACCTATACGCATTTGGCGGTATTGGTGGTATGATCTATGATACGAAGATCGATGCCAAGGATGGCAACGGCAATGCGTATGATTTCACAAATATTATAAATACTTACCAGGGTAATGGGTTCCAATATAAAGACAGAAAGAAGATCAAAAAAGATCTGAAGAGCCTTCTGGATGGTAAATATGAAACGACAGGTCAAATAGATCCAGGTCAACCTAAATTGTTCAAAAAGCCTTTCCGCCCCATCTTTGTAGTTGGTGCAGGTGCTCAATTCAAACTGAACAAGAAATTCAGCCTTGCTTTGGAAGACAAGCTGACTGTTCCTAAAACTGACCTGTTAGACGGTAACCAATGGCAGGAAAATGGCCCAGGTAATGCTACAGCTCAAACAAGAGACTACGATACTTATAACTTCCTGTCTTTAGGTATTAACATGGCAATCGGTAACAAAGCTGTTGAACCTTTATGGTGGCTGAATCCTTTGGATTACGCTTACAACGAGGTTAACAAACCCCGCCATATGAAGCTCCCCAAACCAGTATTGGATGATGCTGATGGCGATGGCGTTACTGACCAATTCGACCAGGAACCAAACACGCCTGCCGGTGCTCCTGTTGACACTCATGGTGTTAGCCGCGATACTGATGGTGATGGTGTTCCTGATTACAAAGACAAGGAACTGGTTACACCAACACAATGTCAACCTGTTGACGCTGATGGTGTAGGTAAATGTCCTCCTCCTGCATGCTGCGATTCTCTTCAAAAATTGATTGAAGAAGGTGGCCTGCACAAATGCAAGATCGGTAACTTACCAAGCGTTACCTTCAAAGCAAAATCAATCACATTAAGCAACGACGCTAAAGCTTTACTGGCTTCAGCTGCTTCACAAATCAAGAATAATCCTGATTGTAAGATAGCAGTGATCGGATATTGCTCTTCAAGCAAATCTGAACAACAGTTAAGCTGGGATCGCGTGAATGCCGTTATCAGCTACATGGTTGATAAAGAAGGCATTAGCCAAGACCGTTTCATCTTCAAATATGGTGAAGCCGGTGGCGATTGCAACACTGTAGACCTGCAAGACGGAACTGGTCAGGAAGGTCCTACCACAGTGCCTGCTCCGCACCCGAACTTGCGTCGCGGCAGATAATAAAAAGTACTTTAGCTTAAATTGCTTTTAACTAATAGTATAACCCCGACGATTCCGTCGGGGTTTTTTTATATTTATCTTAACGGGTTGTTTTTGGGTTACAACTCCTTTCCATACATATTTGCAGGAAAAGCTTAACTTTGCCCACCTTTATGCGTTCAGCCTTAATAATTGCAATAATAGCCCTAAGCGTTGTGTCCTGCTCCAAGTTCTCCCGGGTGCAGAAGAGTACCGACTATGATTACAAATTGCGCATGGCAGAAAAATACTATGTAGCCAAAAAGTATAACTATGCCTCCCAATTGTATGAAGAACTCTTTCCCATAATGAAAGGACAGCCGCAGTTTGAAGACTTATTTTATAAATATGCCTACTGCTCTTATTATTTGCACGACTGGCTTCAGGCTGAAAACCTGTTCAAACAGTTTGTAGAGGTGTTCCCCACCAGTGCAAAGGCAGAGGAAATGGAATATATGCGGGCTTATACTTATTTCCGGCAGTCGCCCAAAGCCGAGCTCGATCAAACCAATACCCAGAAAACAATTGGCTTGATGCAGACGTTTATTAATACGCATCCGAATTCGCCCAAGAATAAAGAGGCATCTGATATCATGGATAAATGCCGGGTAAAGCTGGAGGAAAAGGAAGTGGGAGGCGCCCTGTTATATTATAATATGGGCCATTACCGGGCAGCAGCGATCGCTTACAGCAGCTTAATGAACGATTTTCCTGATTCGCAAAAAGGCGATACATATAAATTACAGATTATCAAGTCATACTATTTATTTGCAATGAATAGTATAGAAGAAAAGAAACTTGCCCGTTTTGAACAGGTGGTTTCGGAATGCCATGATTTTATGGACCGTTTCCCCGAAAGCACATTGAAAAAGGAAGTAGAGAATTACGAGACATTATCAAAAAACAACATTAAAGCCACCAATAATGAGCAAATTACGAAGACAAATTAGCGCCAACACCGCTAATACCGCCGAAACAAAGGATTTGAATGCCATTAAAGCTAAAACCGGCAATATGTACGAGTCAATTGCCATTATTGCCAAAAGGGCTAACCAGATCAATATCTCTTTGAAAGAGGAATTACATAACAAACTGGAAGAGTTCGCCAGCCATACCGATAGCCTGGAAGAGATCCATGAGAACAAAGAGCAGATCGAGATCTCCAGAGCGTATGAGCGCATGCCTAACCCGGCGTTACTGGCTACCCAGGAGTTTTTCGATGATAAGATCTATTATCGTAAGAATGAAGACGACCTGTTTAGTTAATATATAACGGTAAAAAATGTATGGAAAGCGTCCCGATGTATCGGGATGCTTTTTTAGTTTTATAGTGGTTGGCTGACTGTTGTGGGTATGTTATTGTTGATAAACCGGTTACCCGGGTGACCACTTTGTTTAACCCAAATGACCTAATTTTAACCAATTATGTTCCAGGACAAAAAGATATTACTGGCTGTTACGGGAAGTATTGCTGCATATAAATCAATTTTACTGGTTCGCCTGCTGGTAAAGGCCGGAGCCGAGGTAAAAGTGGTATTAACGCCTGCAGCAAAAGAATTTGTAACGCCGCTTACCCTGGCAACATTATCAAAAAATGCGGTCATTAGTGAACTGGCCAATAACGACTCCTGGAGCAACCATGTAATGCTGGGCCGCTGGGCCGATGTGATGGTGGTAGCCCCATTGAGTGTAAATACCCTGGCAAAAATGGCCAATGGCATGTGTGATAATATGTTACTGGCTACCTGGTTATCAGCTACCTGCCCCGTAGTGGTGGCTCCTGCTATGGATGAAGATATGTGGCACCACCCGGCTACCCAGGCTAATCTGCAAAAGCTGCAGTTATATGGCAATCGCATTATTCCCGTTGAAAAAGGAGAACTGGCCAGTGGCCTGCATGGCGATGGCCGGATGGCCGAACCGGAAGCCATTCTGAAATATCTCGAAAACAACATATTTAGTAAAAAAGACTTAGCTGGAAAAAAGGCGCTGGTAACAGCAGGACCTACCTATGAACCTATTGATCCCGTTCGGTTTATAGGCAATCATTCCTCCGGCAAAATGGGCGTGGCCATTGCAGAAGAGCTGGCCGGCCGGGGCGCCGAAGTACACCTGGTATTGGGCCCTTCTTCCGTTAAAACCACTTTCCCCGGTATATATGTTCATAAAGTGCAAACCGCCGGTGAAATGTATGATACCTGCATGGCCGAATTTCCCACTGCCGATATAGCAGTGATGAGTGCTGCCGTGGCAGACTATACCCCTATAGAAATAGCGCCGGAGAAGATCAAAAAAACAAGCAGTACCCTGGTTATTGAACTCACCAAAACAAAGGATATTTTAAAAAGTCTGGGGCAGCTGAAACGCAATGGACAATTGCTGGCGGGTTTTGCCCTGGAAACAGCCAATGAACGCCAGTATGCTTTGGATAAACTGACTTCCAAAAACGCCGATCTTATAGTGCTGAATTCCCTGAACGATGAGGGCACCGGTTTTGGCTATGATACCAACAAGGTTACTATTTTTGAAAAAGGCGGTAATGAGATCGCGTACGACCGCAAACCCAAACAACAAGTAGCTAAAGATATCGTTGATAGAATCGTAAACATGCTATATGTGTAGAAAGATCGTATGGATATTTTTTATGATGGTAATGGCGCCGGTATGGTTATCAGCCCAGGAGTTGAAGGCCCGTATTACCATCGATACCCGCGCGTTGAGTACACCAGCAGATAAAAAAGCCTTCCAGACCTGCCAGGCGGCGCTCAATAATTTTTTGAACAACCGCAAATGGACGAAAGAAACCTGGCAGCCCAATGAAAAGATCGTATGTAATTTTCTACTGCGTATTACTGAGGCACAAGGTGGTAATTTGTATAAAGCCGCCCTTACGGTGCAGGCTGCCCGACCTATATACAATACCAACTACGAGTGCCCCCTCATCAATTTCATGGATGAGAATGTGATCTTTAAATATGTAGAGTACCAGTCAATTGAGTTCAATGAAAACCGGGTTTCCGGTTCAGACCCCATTGTTGGGAACCTCAGCGCTATACTGGCTTATTATGCCTATGTGATCTTAGGACTCGATTTTGATTCTTTCGCATTACGGGGTGGTGATCCCTATTTCCAGAAAGCCATGAATATTGTGAACAATGCACCGGAGGGCCGTGATATTTCGGGCTGGAAGGCATTTGATGGATTGCGTAACCGGTACTGGTTAACAGAGAACCTTACCAATAACCGGTACAACCTGATGCACGATGCCTTTTACAGCTATTACCGCCTGGGAATGGATTATATGTATGAAAATGAAACAGAAGGTCGCAGCGCCATATTAAATTCCCTGAGCCTGGTAAATACCATGAACAACGATATTCCCAATACAATGATCGTACAGTTCTTCTTTCAGGGCAAGTCGCAGGAATTGATAAGGATATTTAAAAAGGGCACGCCTGAAGACAAACAAAAAGCAAGGGAAATTTTACAAAAGATAGATATCTCCAACTCCAATTTGTATAAACAGGAATTAAAATGAACCGGCTATTACTGGTATGTTTGAGCGCTATAGTGTGGTGTATGGTAAGTTGTACTGATAAAGACAAGATACCCAAAGGTGTATTGGGAAAGGAAAAGATGCAGAAGGTGTTAATGGATATGATAGAGGCCGAGCGGTTCAGGGATGGCTTTATTGTGTACGATTCTTCCAAAGACCAGAAAACGGAAACTTTTAAATTGTACGCGCAGGTTTTTGAATTAAATAAGATCTCCAAAGACGAATTTATAAAGAGTTATAAATTTTATATGAGCCGCCCCGATATTGCGCGGGAAATATTCGACTCGTTATCAAGCCAGGCTGCCAAGCTCCGCGAAAATCTGAATAAGCCAGTACCGTTGGATACGGCGGCAAAATCAAAGGCATTTACTGATAGTGTAAAAGCAAAAACAGCTGATAGCGCAAAAGTAAAAGCTGCCGATAGTGCAAAAAAAATAACTCCACCACCACCCGCGGCGGCACATATAACGCCACCGCCCGGGGCATTACAACCTGCAGGATCTGTTTCGCCAGAAAACCTGGCCAAAAGGCGGGCAGCGTTTAGAAGATTTAAATTCAGGGATACGCTGTTGAAATTAAACACCAAACCCAGGCCATAAATTCTATGGCTTGTTTTGGCTGCATGCGGTAGTTCCTTATTTTTATCAATAAATTGCTTGCTATGCAAAAAGTTGTTGCCAATGCGGATGCCGCCATTGCCGACATTCAGGATAATGCTACCATTATGCTGGGTGGATTTGGTTTATGCGGCATTCCTGAAAATTCTATTGCTGCGCTTGTACGCAAAGGCGTGAAGCACCTCACCTGTATCTCCAACAATGCCGGGGTCGATGATTTTGGATTAGGCTTACTGCTCAAGACCCGCCAGATAAAAAAAATGATGAGCTCCTACGTAGGCGAGAATGCCGAGTTTGAACGGCAGTTATTAAGCGGCGAACTGGAAGTGGATCTGATACCCCAGGGAACACTGGCTACCCGCATACAAATGGCCGGAATGGGCATTCCTGCATTTTATACACCGGCAGGGTATGGCACCGAAATAGCAGCTGGCAAGGAAGTGCGTGAGTTCAATAACAAAATGTATTTGATGGAATACGCGCTGCATTCCGATTTTTCCATTGTAAAAGCCTGGAAGGGCGATCGCTATGGGAACCTGGTTTTCCGCAAAACCACCCGCAATTTCTCCACCTCTATCGCCAAAGCAGGCAACATTACCATTGCAGAAGTAGAACATCTGGTTGAACCCGGGGAACTGGATCCTGATCACATTCATGTGGCGGGCATTTATGTGCACCGCATTTTTCAGGGCGCTGATTATGAAAAGAGAATTGAAAGAAAAACAGTTCAGATCAACCACAAACAATAACTACAATGGCTTTAGATAAATACGGTATTGCAAAACGGATTGCTCAGGAGTTAAAAGATGGCATGTATGTGAACCTGGGTATTGGCATTCCAACCCTGGTTTCCAATTATATTCCAGCTGGCATTGAGATCATGCTGCAGTCAGAGAATGGCATCCTGGGCATGGGCCCTTATCCCGTTGAATCGGATATAGATGCCGACCTCATTAATGCCGGTAAAGAAACGGTAACGGTGATCCCCGGAGGCGCTTTCTTTGACAGCGCTGAAAGCTTTGGTATGATCAGGGCGGGTAAGGTTGACCTGACCGTACTGGGCGCCATGGAGGTTTCAGAGAACGGTGATATTGCCAACTGGAAAATACCGGGCAAAATGGTAAAAGGCATGGGCGGCGCCATGGACCTGGTAGCCAGCGCCAAAAATATCATTGTGGCCATGATGCATACCAACCCCAAAGGCGAATCGAAAGTATTGCCCGCTTGCACTTTACCGTTAACCGGAGTAAAATGCGTGAAACGCATAGTAAGCGACCTGGCCGTGCTCGATGTATTGCCCCAGGGTGGGTTTAAACTGATTGAACGTGCCCCCGGCGTAACGGTTGATGAGATCCGCAATAAAACATTGGGTAAGCTGGTAATTGAAGGCGATATTCCGGAAATGACCCTCTAATATTTAATGGTTCGCCGGTTAACAGGCTTGGGAAATAACGGCGGGGGTGGTTGAATGTCAACGTCGTTTTTATTATTGTCATTCTTTTTACCGGCAACCGAAGCGGCTACAATAAAGAACACCATTCGCAACATATCCGCCAGCGTTATAATAATACTTTTCTCCTGTTGTATTTGTTGCGGCAGATTGGGGTGACTGCCTGCAATAGCTTCCATCAATACTACCATTCCATTATAGCACAACAGGCCACCCGCAATCCAGAACGCCGGTTCGTTGGCGAGAAAAATATGCCGGTTGTTGATGAGTTGTAATAAGATAACAACAGCCAGCACGGTCAATAGGCCGGCCTGTATTATGGTCAGTACATCCGTATAAGCCGAAAGGCCTTTTAATGCGTAAATAGTAATAGTTACAGACAGAAACGATACCAGCACCATTTTCAGAATGTCTTTTCCCTGGGCGGAGATCATCAGTAAATTGAACAGGTAATATACAAGCGTGAATTCAACGAGTTTAAAGACGATGGGAAGAGTGGGGAGTCCGGGTTGAATGAAAAAAAGCGCGAGATACTGGCAGATTACGAAAAGGCAAAGGACTTTCAGGACGTTAAGAACAGCGGAAGCCGCTACTTTACGAATAAAGAGTATGCACACGGGCAGTAACGACAATAGCATTACTACCAGCGACAGGGCAATAAATATACTTCCACCGGTTTCTACCATGGTCTAAGAGTTCAGGGCCAAACCGGTTCTTCATAGGGGGCTGTATTGTTTTTAACGCTGAATATAAGGGTATCAACATAGTGCCGGCTTTATGTTATTTGTCAAAAATTGCCGGGAGTTTAATCAATCAGGTTATTCTTAACTGCAAAAAATACAAGGCCAGCCGTGTTTTTAGCTCCAAAGCGTTCCATCAACCTGTCTTTGATAGCTTCTACAGTACGCGGACTCACCTCTAATTTTTGTGCAATTTCATGGGCGGTAAACTCCATGCAAATATATTTTATCACATCCCGCTCGCGGTCGCTGAGGGTGATTTCGCTGTTTAGGCTGGGCACCACTTTAACCCGGGCGTGTGATTTTTTTAAAAGTATCCTGTTTACAAAGTTATTCAGGTAATACCCTTTGCTCATTACCTCCATGATCGCCTTCTTGATCTCGGAAGGGTCGGCGCTTTTGAGCAGGTATCCGTTAGCGCCAATTTCCATCATATGGCTCACAAATCGCTCATCTTCATACATCGTTAGCGCAATTACATGGATGTTAGGATATTGGCGGGCAATTACTTTCGTTGTTTCGATGCCATCTTTCAGGGGCATGCGCAGGTCCATTAAAATTACATCAGGCTGCTCAGGGGCTGCTGGTAAATTATCCAACAGTTCCTGGCCGTTTTCTGCTTCAAGTACGAATTTTATGTTTGTATAAGGCCTTAACGACAAAATAACCCCTTTACGGAATATCTTGTGGTCATCAGCAATAGCCACTTTAATAGGTCCCATCATTGTATGATATTGGCAAAACTAAATTACTAAAAATTTTAAGTGTTTAGGTTTTCAGGGGTATGGGTTTTACGTTAGTATAAACACTTATTCCGCGCTGCATCTTAAGATAGTAGTAGCCCTTATCAAAATATGAACCAATATTTTATAATTGTGGTGCTACCGGTTCTTCCTCCAACCGGGGAATTTCGATAGTAACCTTATAGTATGTTTGCGAAATGTCTTTTTCGAAATATATACGTCCGTGCAACAGCTTCAACCTGCTCTGAATGTTTTTTAGGCCCAAACCCACATTACTTTTATTCAGTTTATCAAAATCGGCCTGGGTAATACCGCGGCCATCGTGATGAAGGCGAATATACAATTTATTACCACTCAGGTTCTGGGTTAGATGAATAAAACTGGCATTACTGTGTTTCAGAATATTATTCACCAATTCCTGTATAACCCTGAAAATTATCAATTCCTGGTCAGCGTGCAGGCGTTCGCGGTAATCGTGAAAACGGCAGCTGGCGTTCATGCTGCCCGAGCCGCTGATCTTCTGGAACAAGTCGTTCACCGCCGATTCCAACCCAAAGTTTTTAAGGGTGGGGGGCATCAGGCTGTGTGAAATATTACGGATCAGCTGAATGGTATCGTCAATGATCTGCTTGGCGTTATAAATGCTTTGCAGCTGGGTGGTTTTATCGAGGTTCACCAGGTTCTCGTTCAGGTATAAACGAGCGGTGGCCAACAGGGGACCGGCATCGTCGTGTAAATCGGCAGCAATGCGTTGCCGCTCCTCTTCCTGTAAACGGATGGAGGCATTCAACAGCATTTTCTGTTGCTCCTGCTCCATGTATTGCAATTGCATTTGGTAACGGATAACCTTACGTTGATGGAAAATAATGAAAACGATGAGGCCAATGGTAAGAACCAGCATGCCAATGGTGCCAAAGTACAGTACCATGGGAAACTGGCCGGTGCCATGCGTGACCTGCAGCAAGATCATTAGTATGTGAGAAGCGGGGTTTATAATGGGTTATAGGGGTTTTTAAAAAAATTATCATATGAGGACAGGCTACTGCTGTTTTTGTCCTTTGCTTCTCTCAGCGAAAAAGCAATGCTAAAGAAAAGATTTTTTATGGTATTGAATATGAACGTGATGAACCAAAATTTACCAATGTCTCTGCTATCTATCTCATCTACGAATGTATAGATGAAGAAAGAACCCGCCAGGTAAACCAGAAAGCCCAGTATTACCCAGAACATGGAGGTATTATATATAAACAGCACCCTGGGTTTGTTTATTTGCTCGAATAAATAATACAGGGAAAATGTAAAGATCAGAATTGATTCGCAAGCTACTGGCACTGAATCAAAAAAGTTCCACTTTGTGGTGAAAAAGTAATAACAGATAAATATAATAAACAATGTTGAGACAGTAGCTATCACTTTTTTGAACATCCTGCCTTCTATAATGAGCCAGATAAAATAACTGAAGAGGAAAAACTCAACCAGCGTATAGGTGCTCAGGAAGAGCTTGGCAGACAGGTTTAAAAGTATTATATCATTTAGGAATGAGTACAATGAGTAAATAAAGATTACCCATAATTCCTTCCTTTTGGTGTGCCTTAAAAAGGCAAGAAAGAGAATTACGGGTAATAGCGAAGAATATAAGCTGATATGTAAGAAAAAACTCTCTATACCAAGGCGCTTTACCTCAAATATAGAGATTCAGGTTTATTTAATCAACAATAAACCATCCATCATCCCCGAAAATATCGTCGCCGGAAGGAGAGGGGATACTTCTGTCAGCAACAATGCCTTTTTGTTTCTGAAGTTGAGCGTCTTCAGTCACTACAGTGTAGTTAATAAGTTGTTTGCCATTTTGATCGAGGCCTACGTAAACCAGGGTTTTTTGTCCCAATTCGTTGATAGCGTTGTGGAACTGGATGCCGGCGCAACCAGGTTGAGCCAGGATCTGGTTCAGGATCTCCTTGCCGATAATATAACCTTGTACATCATTCGGATGAGCCTTGCGGTAGTTGGTTACCAGTTCAGCGCCTAATTCATGGGTAATTTCTTCACCAATAGTAGCAATGTTACGTTTAGTGAGGAGTTCAGTCTGCATCATAGTAGTAAGTTTTTAGAGGTTGTAAAAAGTGGTTCCGGGTGTTAAGAAACCTCCAAAAAAAAAGATATACAACGGGTTGCGAGCACCCATAAATGCTGTAATTTTGCTTGAAATGCTCTATGGGCCTGCGTTTTGAGGGGATTTTCTAAGAAGTATTACGATATAAAATGGGGGAAATTTTCTCGTAATATACCGTATATTTACTATTGTTAAAACTCGTATAACCTACATTCGTGAGATGGTTATTCACACATGTGAATAAGTGTAATTGCTTAAGTATCGTAGGATTAGTGCTTAAGCAACGTGTTGGATTTTAAAAACGGGGCAACGCAAAGAGCAGCTCTTACAGTAAAAGTTTCCTTTTCTTATTTATCGGCTGACTGATTGCAATACAACTGATTTTAAAAACAGGTATCAATTGAACTATGTTTTCGAAAGGGTATGACTTTGTATTGAACAGGATGAGGTAATTGCCTGAAAGCAGAATGGTTAAAACAAAACAGAAGAAGTTGACCGATATTGGATTTGACAGGCGGCATTCATAAGATCTTTGGAAATACTTTTAGGACGGTAATCGTGATATTGGATGTTTTAAGGTTGCCATTCCTTATCAATCAACTTCCGAAACAAAAGTAATCGGCCACCTGCCTGTTCGCAATAGCGGAAACGCTCTATTTTAACAATTCGGGAATTACCGGTAAATACGTAAAAGCTTCGCATATAAACTGGTACTATTTCGATTGATCCTGGTAAACTAACGTTTACAATGTGAGTGAAATCGTTTTTTTATGCGATATTGCCCAAGGTTAGGGCCCCGGACGGTATGAAAACAAACCATTAAGGGGTTAAAACGGTAGGGTATATTTTACCAGAAAAGGAACAACTTATAACCCATTAATAAGCCAACCTTACCCATTATGAGCACTGAACTGGTTATTAAAGTAGCACTTGCCGACGATCATAAAATATTTCGCGACGGCATTAAAATGGCTCTGAAAGGAAAAGAGTACCTGAAGATTCTTTGGGAAGCCGAAGATGGTAGAGATCTGATGCACAAAATGCAGATCAAAAAACCAGATGTTTTACTGATGGATATTCGTATGCCCGAGGTAGATGGGGTGAATGCGATTGGGATACTACGTAAGGAATACAGCGATGTAAAGATCGTTGTACTTACCATGTACGACGAACAGGAAATGATCACCAAGATGAAGGAAATGGGCGCCAACGCTTACCTCACAAAAACCTCCGACCCTGAAGAGATCTATCAGGCCATACTCACTTGCATGAATGATGATTTTTACTTTAATGACCTTGTAAACAAAGCGGTACTGTCGAAATTGCAAACCAAAAAACAGGTACGGCAGTTTTACCCCAATCCCATCAAATTCTCCGAAAAAGAAATCAAGATACTGAAGTTGCTGGCGGCAGATAAAACCACTGAAGAAATTTCAAAAGAAGTGTTCCTGAGCCCCCGCACTATTGAGACCATTCGCCAGAACATGAAATCGAAAGTAGGCGCCAAAACCATTGCCGGCCTTATCATGTACGGTATGCGCAACAAACTCATTGATTAATATTGCCCATTCGATATTTTCAGAAGCTTACCAGCCCATACCGGGGGCATACATTACCAACCCACGCTGCTTTTACTTATTTTCATTTTCTAAAATCTGTTCGGTATGAAGAAAAAAATAGTGCTCGTGCTGGTTGCATTGCTGATCGTTATCCAGTTTATTCGCCCCACCCGTAACCAGTCAGCAGCCGTTTCGCCCAACGACATCAGTCAGCATTATACCGTGCCCGATACGGTGGCCCATATTTTACAACGCGCCTGTAACGATTGTCATAGTAACAACACCCGCTATCCCTGGTATACAAATATTCAACCGGTGGGTTGGTGGATGCAGCATCACGTGAATGAAGGAAAAGAAGAACTGAATTTTTCTGAGTTTGCCGCCTATACAGCAAAACGGCAGAACCATAAAATGGAAGAAGTAGGAGAGCAAATTGAGAAAGGAGAAATGCCGCTGAACAGCTATCTGTGGATACATAAAGACGCCAGTTTAACGGCGCAGGAAAAAGCAATTCTTATTTCATGGACAAAGGACCTGCGCAACAAGATTGCCGAAAAAGGACCGCTATAAATAGAAATGCTTAGCCATTATATTTTCACCAATTTTATCTGATGGCGCACGCTGTATTTTGAAATACCTTGCACCGGATTCTAATTAATAATTCTGATTCGTATGCAGGCGCCGGTTTCGTATAAATTATTAGGTCAACAACTTTGGTTATCAGCACACAGGAGTGTTTTTTGGGAAGAAGAGAAGGCCCTTATTCTTTCAGACCTTCACTTTGGCAAGACCGGGCATTTTCGCAAATCGGGTATTGCCGTACCCCAGGCGGTATATAAAGAAGACCTGCAACGGCTGGTGCACCTGATACAATATTTTCAACCCCGGCAAATAATAGCAGTTGGCGATCTTTTTCACAGCCATCAGAATAAAGAACTGGAGCTGTTTCAAAGGTGGCGGCACGATTTTCCTGATCTTCCGGTTCACCTGGTAAAAGGCAACCACGATATTCTGCACGAAAGCTGGTATAAGCAATGTAATATTCAGGTTACCGACGAGGAATTACAGCTCGGGGCTTTCCGGTTCCGGCACGACCTGGATAATGTATCCCCCCATGATACCGACTACTTTTTCTCGGGCCATATTCATCCCGGTATTCGATTACGGGGCGCTGCCAAACAATCACTAAGCTTTCCTTGTTTTTACTTTGCCAAAGCATTTTGCGTGTTGCCCGCATTCAGCCGGTTTACCGGTATTGCGATTGTGAGGCCGGAAGATGAAGAAAATGTATTTGCCATCGTAAACGACAATATTGTACAGTTGCAATGAGCCCCACATCGCCCTTACTGAAAATAGCATATGATCCCATTTATGCGCATCCGTTGCCGGAGGGGCACCGGTTTCCCATGCTTAAATATGAATTGATACCCGAACAATTGTTATACGAAGGCACTATAACGCCCAATAACTTATTTGCACCGGAGGTTTGTGATGATGAGATTGTATTATGGACGCACGATGCGGAGTATGTACATAAACTGCAGCAACAAACTTTATCGGCCCGCGAACAACGGCATATTGGTTTTCCACAATCGCCCCGGTTAACCCGGCGGGAATTTGTGATTACCCAGGGCACCATTGATTGTTGTCGCCATGCGTTTGAACATGGCGTAGCGTTGAATGTGGCCGGGGGCACACATCATGCATTTGCCGCCAGGGGAGAGGGCTTTTGCCTGTTGAACGATTTCGGCGTGGCTGCCAATTACCTGCTTAAAAAAGAGCTGGCGCGCAAGATCATTATTATAGATCTCGATGTGCACCAGGGCAATGGCACGGCCAGTATCTTTGAACATGAACCCCGCGTATTCACCTTCAGTATGCATGGCGCACATAATTATCCTTTTCATAAAGAAAAAAGCGATCTCGATATTGCGCTGAACGATGGTACCGAAGATAAGCTGTATGTAAGCCTGCTGCAAAGCAACCTGTTTACCCTGCTCGATCAATTAAAACCTGATTTTGCTTTTTACTTATCAGGCGTGGATATTTTATCGACAGATAAGTTTGGCAAACTGAAAATAAGTATGGAAGGTTGCCGCCGCCGCGATGAACTGGTGTTCTCGCAATTGAAACAGCATGGCATTCCCTGCGTAGTAGCCATGGGCGGCGGTTATTCCCCCGATATAAAAACCATTGTGGACGCGCATTGCAATACGTTCAGGGTGGCTAAAGACATCTATGAATTGTAGTTTGCTTTGAGTTATTGCCGATTGCGGACTGCCGATTGCCGGCTACCGCTTCTTCCTTCTAACTGTTGATAGTTTAAAAAATAGATAAACCTAACTGTAAACTCATTGCCATGCGGGGTGTTGAACAACTGGCGGGCATTAGTAGTGTAATATTTATAAGTATTGGAGCTGAGGGTATACTCATAATCTTTTCCCAGCCAGTTCTTCCAGCCAATTATTAACCGGCTGCCTAAACGAAAATCCCAGGTATAAAAAACATCCAGGTTAAAAGCATTGTAATTGATGTTGTAGTCGCGGGGCATCAGATCGTACCGGGCTGTCCAGTACCCATCTTTCTGAATGTTGAACAGATTGGTGTTTTGTAACCGGCTCCAGTAATGACGGGCCCTGAAGGTAAGGTTCATGCGCGAGGTGAAATTATACACGCCACTGAACACACCGGTAACATCGGCATATGTACGCCGGGCCAGGATGGGCGCCTGGGTGAGCAGATCGCGAACAAATGCATAGCCATACTGTCCATTATCGTATTGACGTTTGTAACTCATTTCCAGTATAAGCTTGTCGCTGAACCGGTAGCTCACGGCTACCTGAAGGCCGTAATAAGGATCATTCGGCAGCGGGCCTTCTGCACCACCAATAAGCCAGCTTACAATTAATGGTTTGCGATTATCGGTATTGCCTTCTATAAACAGGTTATAATAAGGCGCCCGTTTTAATGGTTGCCGGGGTGTTTGAAACAGGCTGGCAGGTGTTTGCATTTCAAAGAAGTCGGTATACCACCAGGGCGCAATATCGGCCGTAAGCGAAAGGCTCCAGAAGTTTTTAAATAACCAGGACGAAGCCGCTTCGAAAGATGTTTTCTGATAAGTAAATGGTTTGAACAGGTAATCGTGGTTCACCGCTATTCTATAGCTCTGGTTTAAAAAAGCAGGGGTTGCCTGGTAAATATTGTAACTGATGGCGCTGGTATTGGAAAAGGCATTGGGCGATAATTGAAAGCCCAGGTCGTTGGGATCGTATTGGGCGGTTCTTAATTCATTGGTGAAGGAGAACTGCAGGTTACCACTCACTTTACCGGCTTCCAGGTGATTGGCGAAGCCATCGTACCTGCCTGGGCCATTGCGCACAATGCTGTATCTTGGTTTAATCACCAGGCCATACCGGTTGGCCTTATCGTACAGGGCAACATCCAGTGCGGTTACGTTGGCGTCGCGTTCCTGCCCATTACGCAGCACATTGGTATTGGTAAAAGTGATGTAAGAACGGTTCTTTAATGCCTGGTCCAATACAATAATATTATAGTTGGTAAGCGGTTCAGTGATTACGGTAGAATCTATTCCGGTGCCACGGTTACGCAGGGTGGCTTGTACGTTTTCGGTTACGGCATTAAAAATACCAATGCCCAGGTTGCCGGCCGTTCGGCCCGAAAACTTAACGGCATTATATAACCGGGTTACCGACGGGTTTTTTATCAGCTGGTAGCCATCTAATTTCCCGGAGTTGACTTTATCTTCAAGCGTGTCATATTTATCAGGGGTTTTGCCAATGCGGCGCGAATAAAAAATGCCGGCCTTATTGAACAGTTCGGTGCCTTCGGTAAAGAAGGGGCGGTTTTCCCTGAACCTTACTTCAAACGGACTGATATTATTGACCACATTATCAGAGACCACCTGGCCAAAGTCGGGGATAAGCGTAGCATCGAGGGTAAAACTTTCATTGATGCCATATTTTACATCCATGCCGCCGCTTTTAAGCGTTTCATTTTGTTGCGCGCTGTTGCTGTGCGGTGTTTGCCGGTAGCCGCCACTAACGTAAGGAGAAAAGCTCAGTCGTAAGGGTGGTACCAGTTTGTTCAACCCGGTAATATCGCCAAACTGGTTGGCAAAGCCGCTTACGGCGGGGTTTACTGGGTTCCAGAAAGAAGTTTCATTAAGGCGGCGGCTGAAGCGCATGAACTGTATGCCCCAGTCGGCGGCTGTTTTGCGGGAGAAGCGAATAGAAAAAAGCGGAATGCGCATTTCAACGGTCCAGCCATCGGGGCGAAACCCTACTTTGCTTTCCCATACGGCATCCCAACTGGCATCGCCATACATGCCTTCATTACCGGTATAATTAGCGCTTACCCGGGCATCGGTTTGTACGTTGCGGGCGGTAACGAGAAATTGAAAAGCATTCTGCCGGTCTTTATAAGTATCGAGGAAAACAGAGAAGTAGTCAACGTTCGCCTTTTGCAAATTATCGCGTGGGGTATACTGGCGCCTGATGCCGGCCGGATCATCGTACAGGTAAGCGCCGATATAAATAGCATTGTTATCATACAAAACCCGCACGGCTGTTTTTACGGTAGCCGGTTTGCCATACACTGGCGTGTTGGTAATAAAGTCAATGGCTACCGGCGCGTTTTGCCAAACGGAATCATCTAATGACCCATCGATGCATGGCGCCTGGGCAACGGATATAGCCTGGGTTATTTTGGGTTGTGCGAACAACCGGGTATGCATAAAGAACAATAATATAACCACCAGGCATTTAAGCATAGATCGTTTTAACAGCGATGTGCGTCCGTATTGAATAAAGGAGACAGGTTAGCATGGTTACTGCTAGTCCTTAAAATAGGAAAGGGAAGTAGTACAAATTACGGGTGGGAATGTCTGGTTGCGCGTAGACAGGCCCCTTCAAATATTACATCATATAAGAAGTTCAGGACAAATATAACTGAATAATAGTTGCAAGAAAAGTTACCGGTTGCCGGTTATCAGTCACCGGTTACAGGTTACCCAGTTAAGTGATGCCGAAGAATAATAGGGAGTCTTGGTCAAAGGCCCGGAAACCGGGGAGCGGCCTTGCCTCGCTGAACCTTCGCGACCGAATGCCGGCATAGCTTTAGCGAAGCAAGGCGCAGTAACCGGGAACAATTTGTTCGAAGTGTATTAACTGAATTGCTTACTAATTTATCTTCTTTTTAAGGTAACTCACCTGCTCCTGTAATGTATTTACTACATTGGCCAGTTGGTTTACATTCCAGTGCGGTTGTGCATTAGCCTTTCCAATGATCATCGTGGCCTTCCATACTTCAATTATGTCTTCGCCATTTACCTGGTAAGGCTGATAGGTAGGGTTATCGCTCACAAGGGTGTACTTATTCTTGGTGCGGTTGTTCTTCATCACTCTTTTGTACACAATGCCTTCGTTGCGCGATACAACTATATAGGTGAAGCTGTTCTTTACATCGTTGATGTCTTCCACCTTTTCGCCCACGATGATGGAACCGCTGGGTGTTGGCAACATGGAGTCACCCACAATTTCAAAGGCGCGGTATTGGCCGGGCGCCAGCATGGGAAGGGTGAAGGTGTTCAATTCATCAATAAATTCCGGGTCTGCATAACCAGCCAGGTAACCGGCGGCTGCTTTTACCGGTACAAACTGTATTTCATTAGTGCCGGCGCTTAGTTTTTGTGCGCGTCGTTTAGCCAGGTAATTGCCCCTGGTATCTGCCAGGTCTTTCAGCAATAACTCATCGAGGGTGAGTTTGAACAATTCACCAACCAGTTCCAGTACATCGATGCGGGGTTCTGCCCGCTCTTCTTCATAAGCGCCCAGCAAAGAGCGTTTGATCTGTAATTTGGTGGCAAATTCTTCCTGTGTCCATCCGCGCAGCTTGCGCAGGTACTTCAGATTTTTACCGGCCGTTGACATAGACTAATAAGTTTAGCGCTAAAATACTAATTATTTTATCATAAAGTGATAAAATAGGTCATTAAAATTTCATTTGGAGCGTATTGGGGAGCCATCCTATCTTTGCACATGGCAACAAGAAATAGTGCTCCACAGAAAAAATCCCCCCAGTCAAGTAAGTTTTTAGGTGAAGGTTTAACGTTCGATGACGTTTTACTGGTTCCCGCTTATTCACAAGTGCTGCCCAGAGAGGTAGAGGTTCGTACCTGGCTTACCAAAAGCATTCAATTAAATGTTCCCATGTTATCGGCCGCCATGGATACGGTAACGGAGGCCAACCTGGCAATTGCCCTGGCCCGCGAAGGCGGTTTGGGTATTCTGCATAAGAATATGAGCATCGGACAGCAGGTTGAACAGGCGCGGAAAGTGAAAAGAAGTGAAAGCGGCCTTATTCTGGACCCTATAACACTGCATGAAGAAGCCACCATTGGCGATGCCCAACGGTTAATGAAAGAAAACCGCATTGGTGGCATTCCCATCGTTGATAAAAATAAAAAGCTGGTTGGCATTTTAACCAATCGCGATCTGCGTTTTCAAACAGACCACAAACGTGTTGTTAGTGAGGTAATGACAAGGGAAAACCTCATTACAGCTCCTGAAGGCACCAATCTTAAAAAAGCGGAAAAGATTTTACAGCAATATAAAATTGAAAAGTTACCGATAGTTAAAAAAGACGGTACCTTGTTTGGACTGATCACTTATCGCGATATTCTGCAGGTGCAGGACTTTCCCAATGCAGTGAAAGATTCATACGGCCGTTTACTGGTGGGCGCAGCGCTGGGTATTACCCGCGACCTGCTCGACCGGGCTGCTGCGCTGCAACAAATAGGTGTAGATGTAGTGTGTTTGGATAGCGCACATGGTCATAGTAAAGGAGTGATCGATGCGCTGAAGACGCTGAAGAAAAACTTTAAAAAGCTGCAGGTGATTTCGGGAAATGTGGGAACCGCTGCCGGGGCAAAAGCGTTGGCTGAAGCAGGCGCCGATGCGGTAAAAGTAGGTATTGGCCCCGGTTCAATTTGTACTACCCGTATCGTTGCCGGTGCAGGTGTTCCGCAGATCACCGCTATTATGGAAGCGGCATCAGTACTACATAAAATGGGTATTCCATTAATTGCCGATGGTGGTATCCGTTACACCGGTGATATGGTGAAAGCACTGGCTGCCGGCGCCAACCTGGTAATGATGGGCAGCATTTTTGCCGGAACGGAAGAAAGCCCTGGCGAAACCATTATATATGAAGGAAGAAAATTCAAACAATACCGGGGTATGGGTTCACTGGGCGCTATGAGCCAGGGTAGTGGCGACCGCTACTTCCAGGATGTGGAAGCCGATATCAAAAAATATGTACCCGAAGGCATTGAAGGCCGGGTGGCATTTAAAGGAAGCTTGAGCGAGATCGTTTATCAATATGTTGGTGGCCTTAGATCAGGAATGGGTTATTGCGGGGCAAAAGACATCAAAGCCTTACAGCAGGCGCAGTTTGTTCGCATTACCAATGCCGGGATGAAAGAAAGCCACGCACACGATATAGAAATTACAAGAGAAGCACCGAACTATAGTAGAAGATAGTTTTTTGTTCCAGGTTGCAGGTTACATGTTCCAGGGAAGGCAGGTGAAAAACCTGTAACTTGAAACTTGTAACCTGTAATTTTTTAAATTCATCCTGATGAAGTTCAGTAGATTTTTGTTGTTTGTTTTCTCCTTCTGCTGTTTAAAAGCCGTAGCTCAATCGGATACAAGTCATTTACGCATCAGCCTGCTTACCTGTAGCCCGGGCATGGAATTGTATTCAACATTTGGTCATACGGCCCTGCGGGTTACCGACAGCATACACGGCGTGGATATGGTTTATAACTACGGTACTTTCGACGACCGCGATCCCAACTTTTATGCAAAGTTCACCAGGGGTATTATGCGGTATGCCCTTTCTAACTATTCCTTCCAGGAGTTTTTACAGGAATACTATTCTGAAGACCGTGGGGTAATAGAACAGGAGCTGCTGTTGACCGGCGAACAAAAACAACGGATGTATGCTGCCCTGCAACAAAATGCACTGGAACAAAACCGGTACTACAATTATTATTTTCATACCGATAACTGTACTACCCGCGCCCGCGATATGATCGTTCGGCAAACCGGCGCCTCGGTGGTTTTCAAAAATATTCTTCCCGAAAAAAGACCAACTTACCGAAACCTGATACACACTTATCTCGATAAAGGCGGTCAAAGCTGGAGCAAGTTTGGCATCGATCTTTGTTTGGGAAGTAATTTCGATGACCGGGTAACCAACGACCAGTCGATGTTTTTGCCTGATTACCTGATGTGGGGGCTCGACAGTGCCACTGCCGACGGCCATCCATTAGTAGCCAGCAAGCAGGAGGTTGTGCGCTTTCCACTGATGAAGCCACAGATCGATCTTCCGCCGGTACTTTTTTTCACTGTATTGTTTTTAATTATTGGATTGTTATCTTTCATTCCCACCAGATTTGTAAAGGCCTTTCTGAATGTATTTGACAGCGTCTTTTTTCTATGCATAGGCATCTTTGGTTTATTGGTTGTAACCTTATGGGTTATCCGCGTTGATACGGTTTGCCGCAATAACTTTAATGTGCTTTGGGCATTGCCTACTCATTTCTTTGTTGCCTTTGTAGTGTATTTAAAAAGAAAATGGCTGCAACAATATTTCCGGATCGTATTTGTGCTCACTGCATTATTTACGCTTTGCTGGTTCTTTATTCCACAACAAATAAATGTTGGCGTATTGCCGTTGCTGGGCATCATTCTGCTGCGGAGTTATTTCCGCGGGAATTTACCTTTTACAAAACGAGTAACTACGAACGTCCCAAACAATTTCCACAACGCCAGAAGGATAAATATTGAATTGTAGTACCTTCAGGTCATGGCAACAGAAAACAATATTCTACTAAATGATAAACCGGTATTTTATCGTGTAGAAGGGCAGGGAAAGCCGGTTGTGTTGATACATGGCTTTGCAGAAGATGGCACTGTGTGGGAGCACCAGGTAGAATATTTAAAAAGCAGGTTTCAACTAATCATACCAGACCTTCCTGGAAGTGGCCGCTCACCCATTAATGATGCTGACTGGTCGATGGAATATTTTGCCGAATGCATTCACCACATATTGGACCAGGAAAATATCAAAACAGCCAGCGTGATAGGGCATAGTATGGGAGGATATATTACCCTGGCGTTTGCAGAAAAATATCCCGACCGCCTGCAATCATTTGGGTTGTTTCATTCCACTGCGTATGCCGATAGTGAAGAGAAAAAGACGGCCCGCCGCCGGGGCATCGAATTCATCCAGCAATATGGCGCTGCTAAATTTTTAGAGCAATCTTACCCCAATCTTTTCTCCGATGTATCAAAAAAGCACCAGCCCGAACTAGTGCATAAATTATTAGCCCGCTACACCAACTTTGTTAGCCAATCGCTCGTAAATTACTACCGGGCCATGATAGTGCGCCCTGACAGGACCAGCGTTCTCAAAAACTTTTCCCGCCCTGTATTGTTCATTATGGGAAAATTAGATAACACGATACCATATGAGCAGGTAGTGCAACAGTGTTATATGCCTGGATTGTCATATATTCATACACTTGAACAATCCGGTCATATGGGAATGTGGGAAGAACCTGAACTAAGTAACGTTTTCGTTGAAGAGTTTTTGATGCATGGCCAATTTGTATAACGTAAACGGTGTTGTAGCCCAGCCTAATGAGAAGATCCCTGGCGATAGCTTTGTTGTTATTTTTTGGAACGATCCAGTCCCTCTTTGCCGAGCATATCAAGGGTGGGGAAATGTTTTATGAGTACCTGGGACCCGGAAGCGATGCCAATACTTCTCAATACCGTGTTACTTTAAAGTTATATATCGACTGTAATGCCACGAGTAGCGGGCAGCTTGACACCGAGATCAAGTTGACCGTTTTTGATAAATCTTCTAATGGACAACTGCGTGGCAGTCCGTTTACGGCGCCTTACATCGGCGATGTGTTTCTGAAGTTCGATCCCAATTCCAACCCCTGTATCAGCAATCCTCCTACAGATGTGTGTTACCGGGTGCGCTCGTTTTCCACAATTATTACAGTGCCCATAAATGCCAACGGATACACCATTGCCTATCAGCGCTGTTGCCGTATCAATAATATCGTAAATATGGTGGCGCCCAGTAATTCAGTGGGTGCAACATATATGTGCGAAATTCCCGGCACCAATATTTTGGCGGATGCCTATAAAAATTCAAGCCCCCGGTTTTTGCCCAACGATGCTACCGCCATTTGCCGCGGCAGTAATTTTACTTTGAGCTTTGCTGCAACAGAACCTGATGGTACCGATTCCATCGCTTATACTTTCTGCAGTGGTTTTATAGGCGCTTCTTCCGGTTCACCCAGTCCCGTTACAGCCTCCACGCCGCCTTATTCATCGTTGAATTATCAATCGCCTTTTAATGGGAATGCGCCCCTGGGCGCACAGGTGACCATTAATTCCAGAACAGGGATTATCAGTGGTATTGCCCCTTCAACTATCGGGCAGTATGTGATAACGGTTTGTGCATATGAATACCGCCAGGGCGTTTTGATCAATATCCATCGCAAGGATGTGCATGTGAAAGTGTCGGATTGTATTCCGCTGGAAGCCCTGCTGAATCCCAATTATTCTTTTTGCGACGACTTCCTGGTAACTTTTAAAAACGAGCAGGTGAATCCCTCCGGTTCAGTATACACCTGGGATTATGGCGATGGTTCGCCACCTGAAACCACTACCGATCCTGAAGGCAGGATACAGCACCAATATAAAGACACCGGTACCTATACGGTTAAATTGAAAGTGGTACTGGCCGGACAGTGTGAAGATGAAACCGTAACGCTGGCAAAAGTGTATCCCGGTTTCTTCCCCGCCTTTTCGGTGCAGGGCAGTTGTTTACTATTGCCTTTACAGTTCATTGATCAAACTACTTCAAAATATGGGCACGCGGCTAAATGGAGCTGGGATTTTGGTGATGAAACTACTACTGCAGATGTATCGACCGTGAAAAACCCAACCTGGAAGTACAACACTACCGGGTTAAAAAATGTAACGCTCACAGTAGAAAGCGATAAGGGGTGCGTGGGTACTGTTACCAACAAAGCCGATGTGCGGGATAAACCAGCCATTTACCTGCCCTTTACCGATACCCTGATCTGCAGCATCGATACCTTGCCCCTGATCGCAGGCGGAAATGGGGTCTTCTCCTGGGCGCCTAAATATAATATCCTCAATGAAAATACGCCTACACCATTGGTGTGGCCAAAGATCACTACTACCTATACCGTAACCTTAAACGAAAATGGTTGTATCAATACGGCTGATGTGCGGGTGCGGGTGGTTGATTTTGTAACTCTTGATGCAGGGGTGGATAGCACCATTTGCCTTACGGATACGGTTCAGTTGAACCCGCAAACCGATGGGTTGAAATTTGAATGGACTTCGGATATTCCCGGCTATTTCGATAACCCCAATATAAAGCAACCGCGGGTGCGGCCAACATCAAACACCAAATATCATGTGGTGGCGCATATCGGTAAATGTTTTACGGAAGATGATGTAACCTTGCGCACCATTCCATACCCTATAGCCAGGGCAGGGGCCGATACGCTGATTTGTTATGAAGATACAGCCAGCATACATGCCAGCATGGTGGGGTACCGTTTCTTCTGGAGCCCCATGAGTACCTTAAGTGATCCAAACAGTTTGAATACGCTGGCCTGGCCCAAAAGAACAACTTCGTATGTGCTTAGTGTGTATGATACGTTAGGTTGTCCCAAACCCGGCAGAGATACCATAGTGGTGAGGGTGAAAAATGAGATCATTGCTTTTGCAGGAAGAGACACGTCCATTGTGGTGGGCCAGCCATTGCAACTAAACGGGCGGGGTTCTGATTTTTATGAATGGCTACCGCCATTGCACCTTAACCGGAACGATATTGCTAGTCCCATTGCTATGCTGGATGATAATTTCAGCTACCAGTTAAAAGCCTATACCGCTGAAGGGTGTTATGACCTCGATACCATCAATATAAAGGTATTTAAAACGGCGCCTGATATTTTTGTGCCCAATGCATTCAGACCGGGTGGCAGCCGCAACAATGTATTACGGCCAATACCGGTTGGTATTGCCACGCTCGATTATTTCTGCGTATTTAATCGATGGGGACAAATGGTATACAGAAGTTATTCACCCGAAACAGGGTGGGATGGCTCCCTCAACGGCAAACCACAAGATCCCGGCACCTATGTATGGATGGCGAAAGGAACTGATTATACGGGTAAAGTGGTAATGAGGAAGGGTACTGCGATTTTGTTACGATAAAAGTTTTTAGTTCAAAGTTTAAAGTTTTAAGTTCTGGTTCTGTATTCAAATTTCAGTTCGTAGGTTCTTAAGTTATTAGATTTAGTTGTAGGCTCGCGACGAATCTGCATTGCCGATTCACGACTCCCACTGCCTATTGCCTTTCTTTAATTACTTTCGCATCAAATTTCTCTTCTTTCATGAAAACAGTACTAATCACCGGAGCTACATCAGGTTTTGGAAAAGCAATGGCTGAAAAATTCGCCGCCAATAATTACAAAATAATTATTACCGGTCGCCGGGCCGACCGGCTTGCTGAACTGGAAAAACACTTGGTACAAAATTATAATGTACCGGTGCATTCCCTCGAATTTGATGTACGCGATCGTGAAAATGTTTTTACTGCCATTAAACAATTACCACAAGCCTTTGTTACGATTGATATCCTCATTAATAATGCTGGATTAGCGTTGGGACGTGATTATTTCGAAGATGCTGATACAGAAGACTGGGAGATCATGCTCGACACTAACGTGAAAGGCGTGATGTATGTTACAAAGGCCGTGTTGCCCGGCATGATAGAAAGAAAGCAAGGCCATATTATTAACATAGGATCTATTGCAGGCAAGGAAGTGTATGAACGGGGAAATGGATATTGCGCCTCTAAATACGCCCTTGATGCGCTTTCGCAGTCAATGCGGATTGACCTGGTGCGGCACAAAATAAAAGTTACCGGTATTCATCCCGGTGCTGCAGAAACAGAATTTTCAATGGTGCGTTTTAAAGGCAACGCAGAAGCTGCTGATAAAATGTACGAAGGCTACCAACCCCTTACCGCTAATGACGTAGCTGACGTTGTATATTATACTACTACTCTACCACCACATGTATGTATTAACGATCTGGTGCTTACCTGTATAGCCCAGGCAAACTCTTTTTACCTGCATCGGTAATTTCCGTGCTAAAATACTTTTCTTGTGCCTGGTAGTTTTCCACTGGAAACTGGTAGGCCTGAGTAGGTATTTTAATGCTTTGTAATACATGGTTCATTTAGAATATGTGAAATCTTAGCAAAACTACTTGCAGGAGCCGGCGATTTGTGTAGCTTTATACTGCGACAAATTCCAAAATCCTGCTTTAAAGCCATTACCTATGTGTAAATCCCTATGCACATGCATAATTGCATGTTTTTGCTTACTATTTTCCCCTATTTTAAGGGCCCAGAGTGATGTGATCAAGCTTCAAAATTGTGAAGGCAATCCCTACCAACATGCGGTTGACAGCATAAAAAAAGTCAGCTCTGAACAGGGATATGTACTATTACGCGAAGCCTCCATTCAAATGGAAAGCGAGTATGAGCTACCCGTAGTTTTACCTATGACGGGTGGTACAATTTACCAGTTTGTTTTTATCGGTGACCCATCCTCGAAGTTATATGAGGTACGTATGTATGACTGGAATGAACGCCAGGTTGTATATAAAAGAAACCAATGGGGCGATGTGGATGGTAATATTATCAGTTATACTTATACGCCGCAGTTTAGTGAGTACCACATGATAAAACCGGTTCAGGTAAACAAACAAAAAAAGAAACTCTGTGGTTATGTAATGTTGATGAAGAAACCGGAACCTACAGCCAAAAATTAACGCAGAACGCTTAAGACTGAACGCTGAATACAAAAAGCTTATATAAAATAAAGCCCCAACGGTAACATTGGGGCTTTATTTTTTGCCTTGCCCGCCGAAGCTTTAGCGTAGGAGGGCCCTCTGCCCTTAAAAAGAAGAAGCCCCCGGTATAACCAGAGGCTTCGTTTTATTTCTTACTGCGCTAATGAGATCCTTAACTGCAACCCACACCTCGTAGTGGTAATGGGCGGTGAAGTAGAGATCTTCGGTTCAACCCTGCGTTGCTCAAAGTATAGTTTCAGATTAACCCGGTTACTTATCACATAATCTATTGTTGGGTTAATGGTGATTACTTTTTGTCCGTTGGTGGGCAAAGACTGGTCCTGGTCTAACCGGCTGTTGGCGGTAATGTCGTCGCGCAATCCAACATCCAGTCTGAAGCTGGCATCGTTCTGCAGCGGCTTGCCTTTGAACCTGATCCAGGAGAAAGCGCCCCGCTTTCTGTAACCGGCCCCAATGGTAAACTCGGTTGAACGTGATTCGCTGAGCTGGAAGTCGATCAAGCTCAAACTTACCGTTCTTGACTTTTTATATTCAAACCGCGCTGTGAGCTGGTTGGTGAACTGCATATCCACATCGATCAACGGTACAAACTGCTCGCTGATGGAGATATTTGGCACCAGGAAGTAAGGAATATAGTTACCGGTAAGCGTATCGATAAATGAAGGATACGCCAGTCGTGCAGAATCCCGGTATAATAACGATGAGGTAAAGCTGTTCATGCTCAATGAACCGGTATACCCATGCGAAATGGTAAAGTTGGTGAAGATCTTTTCCATGCCCGGGATCCTTGTTAACCCGTTATAGGTAAGCCGCCAGTTGGGCCTTGGCAAAATGCCGGAGAACGGGTTCGACCTGATATTTGGATTATCCTGTTTTATCAGCGGCGCATTGTCTGGCGATTTGCCGGTATACGCAGCAATGAATGCAGGGATCAATACATCCTGCGCATAACGGCCATAACCGGTGTAATAGCCATCAGAAGTTTGCGTCTTATTGGAATAAGGGTTTTGCTCGGCTAACTTCTTCGAAAGGATCATGCGGTAATCCTGGAATTTCAGGAAAGTAGTGGTTACTTCATTTGGCCTAACCGGCGTGAACATGGTCTTTAATGCAATATAACTTACACTAAAGCTACCGGAGGTGTACGGGTTCAACCGGGCAAAGTGTTGGCCGGTGCCTGTGGTGTCTTTGTACAACTCACTGTACATTTTACCAAATGTTTTATCCAGTGTAAGGTCAACGGTTAAGTCCCTGACAGGAATAAGCGTGGCCGTTATATTCAGTTTCTGTTGGTAATCCTGCCGGTTCTGGTAGTTGAAATTCGAGTCGGCCGATAGCCAGCCTTTTTGCGCCATCATGTTCACAAAGTTGGTGTCGGGCTGTTTACCGAAAATGAACCCAAGCCCCGGCGCCATCGATTTAAAGTTCATCCCCAGCACGTGCGTACTATCGGTATAACCATAAATGGTGGCGGTGGCGTTTTCAGAGTATTGCACATTCACCCGTTTTAACATGGTGAGTATGCGGCCGCCAAATTTGGCAGCGCCACTTAACTCCAGGGGTGCATTTTTATCGCGTTTCTTTTTACCGGTTGAATCGGTTTTTTTATCGCCCATTCCCGGCGGTGGCGGTGGGGCCGCCGGCATATCCTCATCAAAGGCGCGTAGTAACCTCGATTTGGCGTACAACCGGGTAAAGTCCAGTTCGGCCGTCAGGTTTTTACTTTGCGTGTTCGAAAGGGTGTTACCCAGTTCGCGTGCCAGCTGAGAGGCGGCCAGCCAATCGTACGTAGCCGTGTAGCCCGCGCGAATGGTTGTCCAGTCAAGGAATGGTATTTTATTGGTAGGCAGTGTATACGATACCGTTGCTTTGTGGTTGTATTCAATGGTACGGCCGCCTTTCCAGAAGTTATGCCACATGCGTTTTCTCTCTGCTTCATCCAGGCGTCCGCTGTCTTCATCAACCCAGGCGCGGTTCAACGCGGTAAAGTCGAGGTTCAGCGAACGGGTGAAGTCCCAGCGTAAATTATAAGTACGGTCAAAGGTGAAGTACTTGTCGTATGTTTCGGGTATCAGGTTCTTGGGTGTACCCACGGCGCGTGGCCGGTAAATGCCCATCTGGCGGTTTATATCAGCCCTGAACCCAAGCAGGGTAGGCAGGGGGTTAATGTTAAAGTCCTTCACAGCAGCTACCCAGGGCGATTTTGTTTTAATCATGCCCTTTACCGGTTCCCAGTATTTGGGAGTAGAAGTATAATTATAACCCAATCCCGCACGGTGACGTACTACCGCGTTGTTATCAATAAGCGGGTTGTGCTGTTCTTCTTTATAATAAGAATAGCTTACGTCGAAGTTCTCGATGCTCCAGATCTGTTGTTTTTTACCAGTGGTATTCATCTTCTTCACGTTGGTGAAGTTGACCGTTTTAATGGTTTTTACATCGATGGCATCGTTACGTATAGAGTCTTTCTGAGCAGCCGTGGCGGCCTTTAGTTTGTCTTTCAGTTTTATATCCAGGTCGTAAGGATCGTATTCAGGAGTGGTCACTGTTTTTTGGTAGCTGGCGTACACCGGGATGGAAATACCTGCTTTAGCCGGCAACAGTTTACCCAGTTCCAGGTTGGTGGCAACATCCATTTGGGTGTAGGCCTCGCGTGAGCGTTCGTTCACCCGTTGTTCCAGCGTTCCCCAGCCGGCGGTTCTGGCGCTGGCGGAGATATATACAGTACCCAGGTCGGCGAGCTTTATGTCTAAACGGCCGGTAGCTGCCCAGGCGCCATGCTCATCGAGGCCCGATAACCGCAGTTCGTTGAACCAGACCTCGGTGCAGGCATCCAGGCGATTGGGGTTTTGCACCCCAATAAAGAATGACCTTATTTCACCCAGGTTGGGGTTACCAAGGATCGCAAACTGTTTACCATCGGCATCCGTTTCCTCGTAGTACTTATAGCTATTGCCGCTGGTGCTATTGCGTGTTACTTTTAATTTAGTCAACCTGTCGAGCGACAGATCGAGGTTATTGGCTGCCGGCCATATCAGGTCATCATCGGTGGTTCGCCAGGGCGTCATATCCAGGGGGATCTTTATTTCATAGAAGTTACTGATGAGGTCATTACCCAAACGGATGATGGCATACAGCTCCCCGTTTTTAATGTCGCCGTCGCTTTTTACCGACTCGGCGTGTACGTACATCTGTAACTGTTTGTACTGGCGAAGATCGAGGCTAAGGTTTTTGAATACCCCTCTTGCATCGCCCTTGTTCAGGTTACAAACCTGTAAGCTCAGTGATTGCTCGTTCTGCAACAGGTTTACGTTGTTGTTGCTTAATTGTTGCTGACGAACTACGCCTGGAGGCGTTTTATAGTTAACAGGAAATCTTGATGAATTTTCTTCCACATTCACTGCCAGTTGTTTTACCGTAGTGGGGGAATTGGCGGGAATGGGCACATACTGATTGGTGGTATCCAGCAGGTAGTTGAACCCACGCCATTGGTTACGTACCAGCTCCAGTTTGCCAAAACGCAACACTACTGAATCTTCGAAGCCGGTCAGGTACATCCGGATGAAACGGATCGACTTGAAGTCGGGGATGTTACCTATTTTCTTGTCGTATTCCCTGATGGGGACGCGGAACAGGTACCAGGTTTCGGCTTCGCTGAGGCTTGGGTGAACGATAACGCTATCCGTGATGTAGTTGGCACCAACGTGCATATCTCCCTTCTTCAGTTCAACTTTATACTGGAAATATTCTTCCAGTTCATTCAGCGTGTTATCGCGGTTGAACTCCTCCTGGTCGGGATACAGGGTAAAGGCGCTTACAAATTTATCGCCGCTGCCGGCAACGGGTGAGTTGCCCTGCGGGTTATTGATGTTTTTATAGCGGATAAGAATACCATCGTTTGAGCCGAATTGTGCATTGCGGTAGTTGATGTAGTCATCGCTTGAAGGGTCGTTCTGTGCATTTGCAATAGCACCGCCGCCAACGCCAATGCTTTGCAGCTGGTTTAAGTAACCCTGGAATTTTACTTTTTCAGCGTCATCTACCAACCCATCAAAACCGGCGTCCTGCAAGGGACGGTCGCCGGGGTCATTACTAAAGGCCTGCGTTACCTGTATAGGGTTGGCCGGAACCTTACCCCAACTGGTAGCGGTATCTTCCCGGGCCGTGGTAACAGCACCGCTGATGCCATTTTCAAAAAAGCGTTTACCATCTTTTAAAACGTCTTCCGAAATATTACCCAGGTTGAAATACAGTTCACCACCTGAGCTGCCGGGATTCTTGATATAAGGGTCCTGTAACCAGAACTCGATGAACTCCACGTTGCCGGTTTCAAAGTCAACCTGGTCAAGACCGCGCATAATACCACCCCAGCGTTTCCTGGGATTTAATAACCGGCCGTTGGCGTCCACGCTTCCCGCACGGGCATCATAGTTATAAGGGCCTCTTTCGGTAGGGTAATAGGCCATATCGAAAGTAACCAGGCTTCCCTGACCCAGGTCGATATTTTGTTTTTTCGGGTAGAGGTCTTTCACATTCACCGAACGAACGCGGGGATCGTCCAGCAACTTTTTATCGCTGATGGGGTTATCAGGGCTTGTTTTGTCCTGCAACACCGGTTCAATGTTATACCAGGCCAGTTTGGCGCGGTTAAAACCATAATCCACGGTGTCGCGCATGGTAGCTTCGGGGAACAGGCCATTGCCGGCAGGGGTTGAAGAAAGGCCCCAGCTCACCAACGGAAAGCGCAGGTCAATTGCATTGCGCGCGCCTTCAAAGTCATCGATGAATACCTGGCTTCCGCTGCCCTTACCAATTTGCGGCGGGTGGCCCGGTTTCAGGTAGGCCGCTTCACCATACGCGGTAACGGTACTCATTTCAGTGGTATGATAGAAAGGAAGTTTATCTAACCAGCTGGTAAGGCGGGGCGCCTGCGTCATGTAGTTGAAGTCCACGCCGTACATGGTGTTACGAATAGGGTCTTCATTGTAACTGGTTTTGGAAAAGAATGGGCGTTCACCCAACCTTACCAATGAGGCGCCGATCGATAATTGTTCCCTGGCCGTTTGTTTGGCCATATAGTCGAGCCGCAGTCCCATAAAGTTTCGCTGCTGAATGCCATACCCGGCATTGTTTTCAAACTGCACATTTACGGGCAGGCCTGCATTCAGAATGGCCTGGTTAAGGATCTTCACCGTACCCAGGTTATAGTCAACCGTATAATCCACATTCTCTTTAAGCACCTGTCCGCCGGCGGTTACACTTACCGAACCCTGCGGCACATTAAAGGCGCCCAGTGAAATTTCGGAATTGCTTGATCCCTTTGCATAACCGCTGATGACATACCGGTCGAGGTTGGCGTAGGTTTTAGCTATTTCCTTGATGGTATCGTATAGTGGAAGGAACTCATATTTGGCTTTTATGTCTGCCGGACTGTTACGGAAGGCTACGGAATCAAGGTCGTGACCGAACGGTTCCAAAAAAGGAAAGATGATGCGCGCCTGTTGCGATTGAATGGTAAAACCTTCCAGGTAATCGAACACCCCATCGGGGAGGGGGTCGTTGTGTGCATTTAACCGGTCGAGGTTTAACAGGGTAAGCAATGGCACCCCGGGGTTATCCCCTTCGGGTAAAAAGCGCTTCTGGCCTAAACTTGGTTCTTCGTATAAAACGTTCAGTTTAAAATCTGCTGCCTGTACACCTGATAAATAGCTTCCGTCTTTTGTTTTAAGGGTGTACACGTTTTTCATCATCAGGTTCCAGATCGGCAGGTTGGTACGTTGCGAAGTGGCTTTCAATAATTTCAGGAACAACACTTTTTGCGTACCGGCCCCGCTAACGGAGGTATCGGGTGGCACATCCTGCGAAAATTCACCTACCTGGTAAATGCGTCCATTATAGCTGTATTGATAAGCCACGCCCAATACCTCGTCTGGTTGCAATGGCTGATTAACAGAGATAAAGCCAACCTGCGGATTGAAGGAGAAATCACTTGGATTTAATTTCCGCGCAAATGTTTTTTCAAAATCCTGTACCGGGTTCAACCCCATCGATTGTAACTTACTGGTAATGGCCGATGAGTTGCGGCTGCTGGGATCTCTTATGATATCGCGAAACAGCGTGTTGGCATCGTTGTTGGGAAGGGCATTAGGGTTGCCTGTGCCGGGACGGTAGTAAGGATTGGGCTCACCCAGGTCCATCAGGCCTACCACATCCCGGGTTTCGGTGGTGGACCCGTTCCGGTTGGTTACCCAAACTTCCACCCGCATGATCTGCACCTGCGAGCTCACTATGGGCAGCTTCGACATGGCTTTGTTGTAGTTCTGGCGGAAGTACTGAGCTAACAGGAAGTGGCGGTTCTCCTCATAATCGTTGGCCTTGAACTCAAAATAAGTATTGGCCGACCCGCCCTGTAAACCCAGCGATTGTTTTTGTGATCGCTGGTTGGCGAGCACACCGGTGATGAACAGTTTCCCGAACTGCAGCTGGGTTTTTATCCCGAACAGTTGTTGGGCGCCGGGAATCAGCGTTCCTTTTGACGAGAAGGAAATATTACCCGCCTCGATCTTTTTTATGATCTCGTCATCGCTGCCGGTATAGTCGAGTTTGAGCTGGTTGTCGAAGTCGAAATTGGCCAGGGTGTTGTAGCTGATGGGCAATTTTAGCTTATCGCCGATATTACCGATCACACTGAGGTTGGCGTTCATATCAAAATCGAACCCACCGTTTCGACGGGCCCGCTCGGGCAGGGCCGGGTTTTTGATATTCTGACCCTGGTAGCCGGCAATGATGTTTACCTCTCCCTGGGGTTTGATCTCAATTTTGCCATTCCCGAAAATGCGATTGAACAGGTTATCTGTCATCGACATTTTTGGTTTCAGCATTTTTCGGTTGAGATCATTGAGAATATTCGATCTTTTCTTAAAGTAATCATTTTCCTGTTTACTGCCCATTAACTTCATGAACTCATCAAAAGTGAGGTAGGTAGGCTTCCGGTAATAGAAGTCGCCTATTTTTTCAATGATGTAGTACTGCTTTGTTTTGGGATCGTAAACTATGGAATCCTGGATATTAGCCGGGTCTTTGAGGCCCATGGAATTCCGCTGAGGAAAGGTAAAGTAATCGCCCCGCCGGTCGTGCAGGGGATACTTCAGTGTATCAATAGCTGATGTTTGCTTTCTGCTGGTATCCTGGAATGGAGCATAGAAAGCCCTTGCGGTTGAACTCAACCCAACACAAGCAGCTATTAACACAATGGTTAATCGGTTTCTGTATGAGCGTAACAATCTTCTCTAAAGAATTAGTTAGGTAGAGTTCCAGTCCGATAGGCTTATATTGTTTTTAGAGCTTTCTTAATTATTTCTTCAACTGCACTGAGAGAAGGTTCCGCTTTTACAACGCGTTGTACTGCCTGTTCGGCTGAAGACCGGGCAATCCCCAGTGCGATCAGGGCATTTAACGCGTCCTGTTCCAGCGTATTGTTAACCAAAGGTGAAATATTTAAACCTGGTTTGGTTTTGCTAAGTTTGTCCCTCAGTTCCAATACGATACGCTCGGCCGATTTCTTCCCAATGCCCTTTATTGACTCCAATAGTTTGGTATTCCCCTGCACAATGGCGTGTGAAAGCTCTTCGGGTTTCAGGGAAGACAGCATCATTCGGGCGGTAGCTGCACCCACCCCGGATACGCTTAGCAACTGCAGAAACAACTCTTTCTCTGCCACATCGAAGAAACCATAGAGGGTATGCGCATCTTCTTTAATGTGCAAGTGCGTATACAACAGTCCTTTGTCGAGCGACTGGATATGTGAATAGGTATTCAGACTTATATGCAGCTCATAGCCTACACCGTTGGCCTCTATATGCACAACGGCGGGTGTTTTTAGAACATACTGTCCTCTTACAAATGCGATCATAGGACGAAAATAACGGATTCTGGTTGATAGTTTGCCGAATGTGCCGATTTCATAATTCGGCCGGTTTTCATATAACTTTTACTTAATGAGAACGTTATAGTAAGGTCAGAAATAATGCCAGAAAAAGCAGCAGGCAAAGGGCAAAGGTTTGCGTCGCGGCAACCCTAACTCAGAACCCGAAACTCTGAACCGGTAACAGGCAAACCGGCAACCGGTAACTGGCAACCGGTAACCATTCACGATTCACGATTGACGATTGACGGCTCCCCTTTAGGGGGCTGGGGGATAACCTGCTTTATCCTATCTTTGCCAGCTTATTTACTCATTGATAGTGATTTTGTTCTTGAAAATAATTCAATATCAAACTTGTATAAAAGTAGCATGACGCAAAAAATTACTGCCGCCATCACAGCTGTTGGTGGTTTTGTTCCGGAAGACAAGCTGACTAATGCAGATTTAGAAAAGATAGTAGATACCAACGACGAATGGATCCGGAGCCGTACCGGGATTGAAGAAAGACGAATTTTAAAAGGACAGAAAGGTACTTCAGACCTGCTGACCCCCGCTGTAGAACAACTCCTGAAAAAAAGAGGTATCAGCCCCCTGGAAATTGACGCTTTGGTAATTGGAACGGTTACACCTGATATGATATTCCCTTCAACCGCTAACCTGGTATGCCACAAAGCCGGTCTTAAAAATGCCTGGGGTTTTGACATGCTGGCCGCCTGCAGCGGCTTTTTGTATGCCCTTACTACCGGCGCCGCATTGATTGAAAGCGGCCGGTGTAAGAAAGTGATTGTAGCCGGTGGCGATAAAATGAGTTCCATTGTAGATTACAGCGATCGTACTACCTGCATCATCTTTGGCGATGGCGGTGCGGCCGTATTGCTGGAAGCCAATACAGAAGGGTACGGCGTACAGGATAGCATCCTGAGAAGCGATGGGGCCGGCTGTGCGCACCTGCACATGAAAGCAGGCGGTTCATTACGCCCCGCTACTGCTGAAACAGTTGCCAATAAAGAACACTTCATTTACCAGGAAGGACAGCCCGTATTCAAGGCAGCCGTAAAAGGTATGGCCGATGTAAGCGCTGAACTGCTGGAAAGAAATAACCTCACCGGTGATGATATCGCCTGGCTGGTTCCACACCAGGCCAACAAACGCATCATCGATGCTACGGCCGATCGTATTGGTTTGAGTCACGATAAAGTAATGCTGAATATTCAACGATATGGCAATACCACGGCCGGCACCATTCCGCTGTGTCTGTGGGACTGGGAAAGTCAACTGAAAAAAGGCGACAACATTGTGATTGCAGCTTTTGGCGGTGGCTTTACCTGGGGTGCTACGCTGATTAAGTGGGGATACTAGTCGTCAATGGTGAATGGTCAATGGTGAATAACTCGCGATTCTCTCAATTTCGAACTAACTAGGAAACTCAAAATTGAGAAATCCATTCACCATTGGTCATTGACCATTCACGATTCTGTATCTTCGAACACATGGCAAATCAACAATTCCCATATACAGGCTTTACCTCACTGGCAATACATGCCGGCCACGAGCAGGATCCCAACTATGCACACCTGACACCCATTTACGCCAGCTCCACTTTCGTTTACGACTCGGCCGAGCAGGGAATGCGTCGCTTTAGCAAACAGGAAGAAGGATATATCTATAGCCGTTGGGGTAACCCAACCTTTACCGAAGCTGAGCGAAAGATCGCCGCCATGGAATGTTTTGGTGTACCGGATGCCAATGGCCTCCCCCTCACGGTAAAAGCATTGTTGCATGCATCGGGCATGGCTGCCATAACCACCTTGTTTTTGTCGAACCTGAAAGCAGGTGATAAAATACTGTCGCATTTTTCCCTGTATGGCGGTTCGCAGGAATTGATGGATAAAATACTGCCCGGCCTGGGCATAGAAGCCGTGATTGCCGACCTGCGCGATCTGAATAAAGCAGAAGAAGCCTTGAAGGCCGATCCGCAAATACGCATGGTGTACCTCGAAACACCGGCCAATCCCACAGTGCAATGCGTAGATATTGACGAACTGACTAAACTCGCCAAACAATACGGCAAGCTGGTAGCCTGTGACAATACCTTTGCCACGCCCTACCTGCAGCAACCATTTCGGTATGGCGTTGATTTTATCATGCATTCCACCACCAAATTCCTGAACGGTCATGGTACCGCAGTCGGTGGCGTGTTGTTAGGGCGTGACATTGAATTTATGAACGACAAAGCCGCCAAAACCCAACAGCTCCTTGGCGGCAACAGCAATCCATTCGATGCCTTCCTGTTGATAAATGGGATGCGCACCCTGGAAATACGCATGGAGCGTCATTGTCATAACGCTACAGAAGTAGCGAATTACCTGGAAACACATGAAGCGGTTGCTAAAGTGAATTACACCGGGTTACCCTCACACCCTGATTATTACCTGGCCAGCAAACAAATGCGGCACCCCGGCGCCATTATGAGCATCGAGCTCAAAGGTGGTTTGCAGGCAGGCGTGCAAATGATGGATCGCTTGCAGTTGTGTACGCGCACCGTGTCGCTGGGTACTTGTGATACCTTGTTGTGCCACCCCGCTTCCATGACGCATTACGGCGTGCCCAAAGCGCAACGGGAGCAGTATGGCATTACGGATGGACTTATACGTATGAGTATAGGTATGGAGAATGTGCAGGATATACTTATGGACCTGGAACAATCATTAGGTGGTTTGTAATTCTAAGCAAAAGTTCCAGGTTCCATGTTCCAGGGTTACAGGGACCTTAATGCAGAATTGCTATTTATGACTTGTAACCTGAAACTTGAAACCTGTAACGTGTAACCTGAAACCTGCAACTTCTACTATATGAAACACTACCCCTGGTTAATGATGCTTGGTATAGTTACAATTGGTGTATCCTGTAAACTATCAGAAGCAAATAAGTACGATCTTATAATCCATAATGGCACCATCTACGATGGCAATGGCAAACAACCTTATACGGGCGATATAGCCATCAATGCCGATACCATTGCTTTTATCGGTAACCTGAGCGAAGCCCATTCGCGCCAGGTGATAGATGCAAAAGGCCTGGCGGTAGCGCCCGGTTTCATCAACATGCTAAGCTGGGCCAACGAATCATTGATCCAGGATGGCCGTTCGCAAAGCGACATCCGGCAGGGCGTAACGCTTGAAGTGATGGGCGAGGGGGAAAGCATGGGGCCGCTGTCTCCTGTGATGGCAAAAGAAATGGAGCAGGCGCAAACTGCGATCAAATACAAGGTAGGGTGGACAACCCTGGGCGAATACCTGAATTTTTTACAACATAAAGGCGTTTCGTGCAATGTGGCCTCCTTTGTGGGCGCCACCACGCTTCGCCGTTATATCATTGGTGAAGATAACCGCGATCCCACACCAGCCGAACTGGAAAGTATGCGGCAACTGGTGGCGCAGTCCATGAAAGAAGGCGCGCTGGGCGTTGGTTCTTCCCTGATATACCCGCCGGCGTTCTTTGCCAAAACCGATGAACTGGTGGCGTTGTGCGACGAAGCTTGCCACTATGGCGGTTCTTACATTTCGCATATACGCAGTGAAGGCACGCAGTTGTATGAAGCGGTGGAAGAGTTAATCAATATAGCCAAACGTGCGCATATCCACGCCGAAATATATCACCTGAAAGCCGCTGGTAAAAGCAACTGGGGTAAAATGGATAGCGTGATCCGCCGCATTGAGCGGGCACGGGCAGAAGGACTGAATATAACTGCCGATATGTACAATTATCTGGCTGGTGGCACCGGTTTGGCCGCCACACTGCCGCCCACGTTACAGGATGGTGGTTTTGGAAAACTGAGGGAGCGCCTGCAGGATCCTGCCATTCGCAAACAAACCATCCATGATATGGATACGCCTACCGATAAATGGGAGAACTTTTATGTAGCGGCCGGGTCGCCCGATCAGATCCTGCTGGTAGGTTTCAGACAGGACAGTCTGAAAAAATACACCGGTAGATCATTGGCCGAAATCGCCGCCATTCGCCATACCTCACCGGAAGAAACAGTAATGGATCTGCTCGTACAAGACAGCTCCAATATTGCATCTATTTATTTCTTAATGGATGAAGAGAACATTAAGAAGGAACAACAATTGCCCTGGGTAAGTTTTGGCTCCGATGAAGGTTCCTATACACCCGAAGGCGTTTTTCTGCAGTTTAATTGTCATCCCCGCGCTTATGGAAATGTAGCGCGGTTGTTGGGAAAATATGTGCGGGAAGAAAAAGTGCTATCGCTGGCTGAAGCCATTCGCAAACTGAGTAAATTGCCGGCCACTAATTTACGTATACAAAAACGCGGTGAACTGAAAGCCGGTAATTATGCCGATGTGGTTATTTTTGACCCCGCCGCCATTGAGGATCATGCCACGTATAATAAACCGAATCAGTTTGCCACCGGCATGAGGCATGTGCTGGTGAACGGCGTGCAGGTATTAAAAGACGGCGAGCACACCGGCGCCAAACCCGGCCGTTTTGTAAAAGGTCCCGGGTTCTCCCCAGCCCCCTAAAGGGGAGTTTCAGGTTGCAGGAGACCTTGAAACCTGTAACCTTGTAACCTGTAACGGCGACTTAGACAACAACATGCCAGTTTAAGATCAATTAGCATATTCATTTATATAAATAAACATGAAGATTACTATTCGTCGTGCTGTAAAAGAAGATTGTGCCCGCTTACTGGAACTGATCCGCGAGTTGGCGGAATATGAAAAAGCTCCGCAGGAAGTGACCGTTACCATGGAACATTTTGTGGAAAGTGGTTTTGGCAAACAACCGGTTTGGTGGGCGCTGGTAGCAGAAGTTGACGGACAGGTAGAAGGCTTTGCTATGTATTACATTCGGTACAGTACCTGGAAGGGCCAGCGGATGTATTTGGAAGACCTGATCGTTACAGAGAAAATGCGGGGGCAGGGCCTGGGCAAAAAGCTGTTCGATCAATTGATTGTGGAGGCAAAGGAAAAACAATTCAACGGAATAGTATGGCAGGTGCTGGAATGGAACGAACCGGCCATTAACTTCTACAAAAAATATAAAGCGCATTTTGATCCCGAATGGATCAACTGCAGCATTCCGGTCTAGCCGGATTAGGGGGTCATTCGCCAACTGGCGGAGGGCTCACCCTGTTCGAAAGTGAACTTTTTCTTCAAATAGTTGTAACTTGTTAAAGTTATTCTTTTATTATTCCCTCCTATGTAAAATGTGCATTTGAATTAGCAACTTTATACCTGATATAGGTCACATAGAAAAAGTTCAGTTTCATTTTATGAAGACGATTGTAGCAGGCGCTATCATAGTTGGAATTTCGCTGGCAAGCTGCAGAAAAAATCATGACGTTATTAGCAGTGAGGTCAAGGTTGACACTACTGTTAATTATGCACGTGATATTTATCTGTGGCATAACAACATTCCTGCCTCGCTCGATCCACATATGTTTCCCGATCCCAATGCGGTTATGGAAGGCATCAGGGCCTACAGCGCAGAACCGGGGTTCAGTGTGCCAGTTGACAGGTGGAGTTTCGCCATGCTGAAATCTGACTGGAATGCACTGAGCACCGGTATAGGCGGCGATTTTGGGATGAACATTTTTTTCTATGCCGATGACGATCTGCGCGTATCGTATGTAGAGCGCGAATCCCCTTCGGGTAAAGCTGGTATCAAACGCAGCTGGCACATTAAGCAGATCAACGGAGTTGCCAATTTCACAATCGCTAATTCAAACGATATCGTCAGGGCGGTGTATCAAAGTCCTGTTGGCACTTTTGTCTTTGCCCGCCCCAATAACACCGATACTACCATTACTTTAAAGGCTTCTTCTTATCGTGAACATCCGGTGTTGTTCGATTCTGTGTATAACACCAATGGTAGTAAAACCGGCTATTTTGTATTCAATTCTTTCCTGGGCGATACCGTAGAGATCAGCAATGAATTTGAACGCATCTTTAATAAGTTCAGCAGTGAGCATGTGCAGGATATTGTAGTTGACCTGCGCTATAACGGCGGTGGCTATGTGTCGGTGCAGAATCTGCTGGCGAATTACCTGGTGCCTGCTGCCGGTGATAAGCAGGTAATGCTTACCGAAGAGTTCAATGATAAATACCTGGCCTACAATACCACTGAGAATTTTACAAAAAAAGGAAGCCTCAATCTTAACCGCCTGTTCTTTATTGTAAGTCAGAACACCGCTTCGGCCAGTGAACTGTTGATAAACAGTTTAAAGCCTTATATGGATGTACAACTGATCGGTCCCACCCATACTCATGGCAAACCGGTTGGCTTTTATCCCATACCGGTATTTGACTGGTATATTTTCCCGGTATCGTTCCGTACAGTAAATAAATTAGGAGAGGGAAATTATTTTAACGGGTTACCCCTTGACCACCAGGTGGTTGATGGACTCGATAAAAACTGGGGCGATGGCAATGAAGCCTGTTTGAGCGCTGTGCTGCATTTTATCAGCAGCGGCTCTTATGCCCGCATGGCCGTTACGCCGCAACAACGCCTCGGATTAACCGAAGAAGTGTTGTTTAGTAATGCGGCTCTTGGAAAAACAAAGTTTAAAGGAATGCTTAGATAAGGCCCAACCTCCTTCCGACTTGTCGGGAGTACCGGGGAGGCCAAAAACAAAAGTGGATCACCTGAATAAGATGATCCACTTTTATTTGTTTAGGGGTACAATTTTCCTGCCAATTGCTCATTGCCTATTGGCTTAGCTTACGCCATCAGTAGTAACTTTTTTGTCGATCTTTCCGATCAAACCTTGCAATACTTTACCCGGACCGCATTCAGTGAAATGGTCGCCACCGTCGGTGATCATGGTCTTAATACTTTGGGTCCATTTAACTGCGCTGGTCAGCTGATCAATCAAATTTTGTTTAATATCTTCTTTGTTGCCCACTGCCTTCGCCACAACGTTTTGATAAACAGGACAATTAGGATGATAGAATGTGATTGCTTCAATTGCTTTCGACAATTCGGCTTTGGCTGGTTCCATTAAAGGAGAGTGAAAAGCGCCGCTAACCGGCAATACCAATGCGCGTTTAGCGCCGGCAGCTTTCAGGCGTTCGATAGCCACTTCAATTCCTTTTTTGCTTCCGCTTATAACCAACTGTCCGGGGCAATTATAATTAGCCGGTACCACCACTTCACCGGTTTCATCCTGAACCAGGGCGCAAATTTCTTCTACTTTGGCATCATCAAGACCCAGAACGGCCGCCATGGTAGAAGGACTTGATTCGCAGGCTTTTTGCATGGCCTGTGCCCGGATGCTTACTAATTTTAATCCATCTTCAAAGCTCAATACGCCATTGGCCACTAATGCTGAAAACTCACCCAGTGAATGGCCTGCCACCATTTCGGGGCGGGCATTATCAATACTTTTAAAGGCTATAACAGAATGAAGAAAAATGGCGGGTTGTGTTACCCTGGTTTGTTTCAGATCTTCTTCAGTGCCGTTAAACATGATATCGGAAATACGAAACCCCACGATCTCATTCGCCTGTTCAAATAATCTTTTCGCAAAAGCGCTGTTTTCATAATGGTCTTTTCCCATCCCCGGAAACTGGGAACCCTGCCCCGGGAACACAAACGCATGTGTCATAATGTAAAAAGGGGTTTAAAAAACAAAAATGCCACAAAGGTTTTAACTATCCAAAAAAGAAGTCGGAACTGGTGGAAGAAATGATAAATACAAATTTAGTAGTTATATTTTTGGATATTCCCAAAAATGGAAGGCTGGAGTGATGACCAGAGATCTATAGTCAGATTGACCCGTTGATCAGTTAACCAGGAACTGGTCAACTGATCAACGGATTAACGGCGCAACTTATATTAATGCAACCTGCTGGAAATTAATTTTGTAAACTCGCTTCTGGTTTGGTTCTTCTCAAACTCTCCCCAAAAAGCCGATGTTGTGGTAATTGAGTTTTGTTTTTGCACACCCCGCATCATCATACAAAGGTGTTTGGCTTCTATAACGACGGCCACGCCCAGGGGATTCAACGTTTCTTTAATGGCATCCAGTATTTGGGTGGTAAGGCGTTCCTGCACCTGTAACCGGCGGGCATACACATCAACTACCCGGGCCAGTTTACTAAGACCGGTAATATACCCATTAGGAATATAAGCAATATGCGCTTTGCCGAAGAAGGGCAGCATATGGTGTTCGCACATGCTGTACAACTCAATATCTTTAACCAGGATCATTTCGCTTACAGACTCTTTAAATTTGGCTGAATTTAAAATAGCCCTTGCATCCTGATCGTAGCCCTGCATCATATATTGCATGGCTTTGGCAACCCGTTCCGGCGTTTTCTCCAACCCTTCCCTTTCAGGATCCTCTCCCAGCAGTTTCAGTGATTCGCGGTAATGGTGCATTAACGGCGGCATTATTTTCTCGTCGTATTGTTCAATTTTTTTGAAGGCCATTTTCCGATGGTTTAGTTATGTATGCTTAATGCTGAATGCCCGGCAAGCAATGGTATTGAAGAATTATGCCGGATACTCTACAAAATTTCTTTCCGTTTCATATAAACGTACTTGCAGATCTAGCTGGGTGTCAATTTGCGCACGCAACAGTTCATAGATCACCACACAAATATTTTCAGCCGTAGGATTCAGTGATTTAAAATGCAGAGTGTCGAGGTTAAGGTTCTTATGGTCAAATTGTTCAAGCACGTGGTCCCTGATGAGGTCACTTAATATTTTCATGTCCATCACATAACCGGTTTCGGGATCAGGTACACCAGTTACTTTTACCACTACTTCATAATTGTGGCCATGAAAATTGGGATTGTTACATTTACCAAACACGGCATCATTCTTCGCCATATCCCAGGCAGGATTGTATAAGCGGTGAGCCGCGTTAAAATGTTCCTTTCGGTAAACTGCCACTTTTTTGCTCATGTTATTCAACATACAAAGTAATACGCTTTTTGTTTGCCAATTGTTGCCTGTACAACAAATACTGTCTATTCGCCAAAATACTCCACAAAAATGCGGGGTGTTTCGTACAGTTTAATACCATGCAATTGCACGCCTGCTGGTAATTGTGGTTGTAACTGTTTCCAGATAGCAATAGCCAGGTTTTCGGTTGAACAAAGCTGATCTTTCATAAACGGCACATCCATATTCAGGTTCTTATGGTCTAATTGCTCAATAACATATTGATTAATAATCTTGCTTAATGCCTTTACATCACACACAAACCCGGTATCAGGATTAGGCCGGCCTTTTACGGTTACATACAATTCGTAATTATGACCATGCCAGTGTTCATTCGCACACTTTCCAAAAACCAGTTCATTCTGTTCCTTGCTCCAGTTGGGGTTATACAATTTATGGGCGGCATTAAAATGCTCAACACGAGTCAGATACACCATTGTTGTCGTGAAAATTTGCCGCAAAGATAACACTTAGAAGGAACAAGGCATAAGATCGAAAGTACAAGGTTCAGGGGGCAAGGTTCAATACACATGGGACAAAGCACAATATTAAGGGGATAAGACACAAGAAACAAGGCATCAGGTACAAGGCACACACATGAAAATTTCCTTTCCGACTGGTCGGGAGGGCTCGGGGGAGGCTACAAGATGCAAGGTTTCAAGGTCTTGTGCCCTTGAATCATTAATTTTGCAGTATGGAAATTTTATTGGTAGCCGCCACCAACTTTGAAATTCAACCCACGATAAACTATTTAGCCGAACGGGATTGTATCATTGGCAATAACCGTTTCGAGGTGCTGAACACGGGCATTGGCAGTATGAGCACCACTTACTGGCTTACAAAAGCCGTTGACAAACACCGGCCCCACCTGATGATACAGGCAGGTATTGGCGGCAGTTTTTCTGCCGACTATCCCCCCGGCAGCCTGGTGTTGATAAAGGAAGAAGTAACCGGTGATCTGGGCGTGGAAGAAAATAATGAGTTTAAAGATGTGTTCGATATGGGCCTGCCACAGATCACTGATCCCTATACCGGCAAAAACCTGGAGAATAAACATGCTGAATTGTTACAACAATACAACCTTCCGCTGGTAAAGTCAGTCACTATAAATGAGATCAGCACAAGGCCGGCCCGGATACAACAATTGCAACAAAAGTACCAGCCGGTTGTTGAGTCCATGGAAGGCGCCGCCTTTCACTACGTAGCACTGATAGAAAAAATCCCATTTATCCAATTACGTGCGGTATCGAATATGGTAGGAGAGCGGGATAAAACTAAATGGAAGATGAAAGAAGCTATTCAGTTATTGAATGAGCAGTTGATAAAGATGGTAAATACAGAGTTAACCAGTTAACTGATCAACTGGTTAACTGGTCAACTGATCAACCTGGCACTTAGAATTTCAAAATAAAGTAATTAAACAAGATGACGCTTACCTTAGGTTTCTCCCCTTGTCCGAACGACACTTTTATTTTCGACGCGTTAGTAAATAATAAGATCGATACAGAAGGTATAACAGTAGAACCTGTACTGGAAGATGTGCAAACCCTTAACGAATGGGCTATACAGGGCAGGCTGGATGTTACAAAGATCAGTTATGGCGTATTGCCGCTTTTACTGGAGAAATATATTGTGCTGAATGCAGGTGGCGCGCTGGGAAAAGGCGTGGGGCCCTTGTTGATCACAAAACAAGCAGCAGCAAATGCTAAAGAGGTGAATGAGATGACCATTGCCATCCCGGGTGAAAATACCACTGCGCATATGTTGTTCTCACTGGCCTATCCCCAGGCCGCTAACAAAAAATTCATGGTGTTCTCCGCCATTGAAGATGCGGTGTTAAGCGGAGAAGCAGATGCAGGCGTAATCATTCATGAAAACCGCTTTACATATCAGCAGAAAGGGTTGCATAAACTGGTTGACCTGGGTGAATACTGGGAGCGGAAAACAGGTAACCCCATTCCGCTGGGTGGTATTGTAATGAAAAAATCATTCAACAGCGCCCTGCAGCAAAAGGTAGATGGATTAATAAAACGCAGCCTGGAATATGCGTTTGCCAATTACCCATTGATAACTGATTATGTAAAACAACATTCACAGGAAATGAGCGAAACGGTCATGCGCCAGCACATCGACCTGTATGTGAATAACTATTCTTTACAACTGGGAGCCGATGGTAAAGCAGCAGTGAATACTTTTTTGGATATTTACGAGCAATTGAAGAAAGTAGCTGCTCACAATAAAGAAATCTTTTTAGCAACAGCGGAGTAATAAAAGTGGTATAGCCTTTGCTGAAACACCGGGAAGATATTTGAAGGGTTGAACCGGGTGCATGATTTGTATAGCGAGCCGTACTGTAAAAGTAATTATATGAAAAAAGTTTCCCTTGGTTTAGCAGTTTTAACCTTGTTTTCCTGTGGCAGCATTACCCATAAAAGCAAAGGCAAAACGTATTTTGCCGATCTGCTAAAGGATGTGGATAAAGTACAATTGAAGTTCTTCAACCATGGCGATACGCTTTCTGAAGCCATTACAGATCAATCGGAAATTAATATCTATAAAGAACTGATAACCGGTAAACGCGATCCTAAACAAAAGATCAAATGCGATTCTACCGGTCAGATCCTTTTTCTTACCAAAGAAGATGTTATCCTGAACGCTTATTTTTCTTCACGCGCATCGGGCAGTAAATACGATAAAGCCTGTGTTACCTATTCTGAGGAAACCGATAATTTTGGTTCTGCTTTAACGGTACGCTCCGGGCAGGATATTGACGACTATTATTTTAAGTTGCGAAGCACCGCCATCAGAATGGCGCAGCACTAAGAATACTTGCCCGCCGAAGCCCTGGCGAAGGCGGGTCGAATAACGAATTTTGAATGTCGAATGTTGAAGTATAAGAACTTCGGCATTCGATTTTTTTTTATTTGTTTAAATAAGTACGGCGCATTTATATTTGCCCTCCTTCCCCGACTAAAGTCGAGACAAGTCTGCACGCTGCCCCTTCTTTATCAGCCTCTGCTCCTCCCGGTTCCCGGGATTTTTTCCAATTCGCTAATATAAAATACAATCAATTATGCAACCTTTTCCAGTTGTGTGTTCCACGCTGTCGGCAACTCATTTAGCTACCTTCCTGCAACAACAGTATGGGTTTGGAGCGGGCGCCACCTGTCGGTTATTGCGGGCGGCTATCAATCATGCTTACCTGGTAACCGATGGTGAGCAGAAATATATTTTCAGGGTATATAGTTATAACTGGCGTACTGAATTAGAAATTACAGAAGAGATCGGGCTGTTACGGCTATTGAAAGAAAACGACATTCCCGTATCCTATGCACTGCCTGATCCCCGGGGAAATTTCATTCAACACATTCCTGCGCCCGAAGGTGTGCGCATGGGCGTGTTGTTCTCTTATGCAAAAGGAGAGAAGGTGCTGAATTATTCATCAGAGCTGCATTATAAGCTGGGCACAATAATGGCGCGTATGCATGCCGTAACACATAATTTGCCTTTCAATCGCGTGCAGTATACGGCGCCTGTTTTGTTGATTGAATCGTTTGAAAAGGTGAAACAATTCATTTCCGCCGATACGGAAGAAATGCAATGGATGAAGAAGGCGCAACAACAGTTGTTGCAACAGTTTTACAATGCACCGGCCTCTTCATTACGTACTGGCGTTGTTCATTTGGATATCTGGTTCGATAACCTGAATATTCACAACAACGAAGACATCACTTTATTTGATTTTGATTTTTGTGGCACTGGCTGGTTATTGCTTGATATTGCCTATTATCAATTGCAGTTAGTTAATACGGAGAAAGAACCGGACCAGCATAAATTAAAACTGGATAGCTTTTTAAAAGGGTACGAATCGGTTACGCCTATTCCGAAAGCGGAGAAACAATTGATACCCGCCGCCAGTGTTAGTATGTATTTCTTTTACCTGGGTGTGCAATGCCAGCGTTTTGAGAACTGGACAAATACCTTTTTGAATGAAACCTACCTGAAGCGGTATATTACTTTGCTGGTAAAGAAGTTATATGAGCATTACCAGTTGCCGGAATAGTTATCGTGCTTTTTCCAATCCTTTCTTATAGGTTTCCAAACAGCGCGCGCGTGCTGTTTCATGTTCAACAATAGGAGCGGGGTAAGTAAATTCCTCAAACTCCCGAACCCATTTCTTTATGTAGGTGAGTGCAGGATCAAACTTTTTAGTTTGCGTATAGGGATTAAATATTCTGAAGTAGGGCGCTGCATCGCAGCCGCAACCTGCCGCCCATTGCCAGTTGCCGTTGTTACTGGCCAGATCAAAATCAAGCAGTTTCTCTGCAAAGTACGCCTCGCCCCAGCGCCAGTCGATCAATAGATGTTTGGCCAGAAAGGAGGCGGTAATCATCCGCACGCGGTTATGCATAAAGCCGGTGGTGTTTAATTCGCGCATGCCGGCATCAACGATGGGGTAGCCGGTATTGCCTTCGCGCCAACGGGTAAACTCGGCTTCATTATTACGCCATTTTATAAAATCATATTCCGCTTTAAACGCCTTACCCTTGCCCACATGCGGAAAATGCCAAAGGATCATTTGAAAGAAATCGCGCCAGATGAGTTCACTCAAAAAGGTTTCGTTCAGCTTCATGGCCTTTTGCGCCAGCTGCCTGATGCTGATGGTACCAAAACGCAGGTGTACTCCCAAATGACTGGTGCCTTGTATACCCGGGATATCGCGTTGTTTATCGTACTGCTTTATAATGGCATTGTCGGGCGAATCGGTTGGAAACTCGCCACCCGTTTTTTCAAACCCGATTTCCTGCAAAGAAGGAATGCGTTTGGCCGCCAGCTGATGAAAGTTATTAAAGTACTTATTTGCAGGATAACTCTTTAAATAGAATTCGTTGAGCCTGGCCTTCCATTTTTTACTATAGGGCGTGAAGATGGTGTAAGGCTTGCCATCATCTTTTATTATTTCATTCTTTTCAAAGATCACCTGGTCTTTATACGTATGAAAAGCAATGTCACGTTCCTTTAAAAATTGGGCAATGCTTTCATCCCGGTCCCGGGCATAGGGTTCATAGTCGTGATTGGTGAATACTGCTTCAATCCTATATTGTTTCACCAGCTGTTTAAAGGCGTTGAGTGGCGTATCGTGATATACAACCAGGGTAGAACCCAGTTCTTTCAGCTGTTGTTGTAAACCCGTTAAAGCAGTATGAATAAATTCAACCCGGCGGTCAGCTTTGCCGGGTAATTGCTCAAGTATGTTGGTGTCGAAAATAAAAATGGGTAGCACCGCGCTATTGCCTTTCAGGGCATGATATAAACCTGCGTTATCATTTAACCGCAGATCCCTTCGAAACCAAAATATGTTGATCATTGAACTCAATAACTTACGAACCTATGAACTGACTGTGTAAAATCGTAACTAACTTATTACTATAAATCTTATTCCTAAACTGTCTTACCCAACGTATCCCAAACAATGCATTGGTTAAAAACACTTCATTGGCAGTTTCCAGGTCCTCCGGCGTACATATTTTTTCTTGAACTGTATAGCCTGCTTTGGGCAGTTCTGTTAATAAATATTGTCGCATTACACCGGCCACCCCGCCTTCAGAAAGCGGTGGCGTATAAATACTGTTTTGATGAACCCGGAACACATTGGCGATGGTGCCATCGCATATGCGGTTATGCGCATTCAGCACCAGGCAATCGTTCAACTGGTGTTGCCAGGCATATTGGGCTGCCATTACATAGGGCAGGTAGTTGTTCGATTTCAGGTTGGATAACTGGTCACAGCTTTTTTGAATACCTGGACAAACATCAATGATTAAACCTGTTTCATTAAAGACGAGGTAATCACCGGCCAACGGTTCTGCCTGAATAATAATAGACGCAAAAAGCTCATCAGTGGCAAACAAGGTTCCATTGCCCCGCACGACGGTGAGGCGTACCCGTGCCGCGCCGTTAATGTTGTTGCGATTGCACAACTCCAAAATGGCTTGCGAGATATAATCAGCTGTATACTTTTCAGGCAATTGTGTATTCAATACAGCCAGTCCTTTGGTCAATCGCTCCATGTGCAAATGGAACAGCGGCATTTCACCTCTTATTACCTTGATGGTTTCAAAAAGCCCATCGCCAAAACGCAATCCCCTGTTGTTGGCGGAAATGATCGGCGTTTCAACCGGTATTACCTCTCCATTATAAAACAACCAATTGTTCATGGGGTGAAGTTCTGCAAAGAATACAAAAAGACAAAAAGTCATTGAGTTAATACGGAAAGCTTGTTGTCTGTATCCAGATTCTTTCGGGTATTTACATGGACTAACAAGGATATAACCAGGAGATAGCAGGGACCTGACAGGGACTTTATCCTTGTTTGGTCCCTGTTAGATCCCTGTGAAGTCCCTGTCAGGTCCCTGTTAGGTTATAAAGAGACCCGGTTTTGGCCCGGTACAGATCCGGCAGAGCCCTAATACTTAGGTACCTGTTGGTATGGGACCTATAGGCAAAAAAAATCCGCCCCGATATATCGGAGCGGACTTTACAGACATTTTGACTGATGTGACTGCTTGAATTACTTCTTTAAAGGGAGGATCACACGTTCTGGTCAATGATACCGTTTTTTACAGCATACATCACCAGACCGGCCATTGACTTGGCGCCGGTTTTGGTTTTGAGTTTGTCGCGGATAGCTTCAACGGTACGTGGGCTGATCTCAACAATATCAGCAATTTCTTTGGTCGTTTTCTCTTCACACATGAGCTTCAAAACCCGGATCTCTTTTTCAGAAAGATTTACGTCCTGGGGGCCGGCAATATCTGTGCGTTTGGTACGCAAACCAGTGAGCAAGGCCTTGTTGGTAAGCTCATTAAAAAAGAATTCCTGTTCGTAACAGGTTCTAATGGCCTGGTAAATGGTTTCTGAATCGGAATTTTTGGTAAGGTAAGAGTTAGCACCGATCTCCATAAGCTTGCTGATCATTGAATGATCGTTGTGCATGGAAAGAATGATAACTTTTGCTTCTGGCCGAAGTTTGCGAATCTCAGGCAGGGTTTGGATGCCATCCATAATAGGCATCTGAATGTCCAGCAGAATGATGTCTGGTTCAATGTGTCTGAGCAGGTTTAAGAGTTGCATGCCATTGTCGGCTTCGGCAATCAACTCTACATCCCTTTTAGCAGCGAGGGCTGTGCGAACACCTGCCCTGAACAGGGCATGGTCGTCTGCAATAGCTACTTTAATAACGCCTTCGGTGTCAGGTTTTTTCATGCGGGTTGTATTGTTTTTAATAAGATAAGGGATCCAAAGACGCCGGTTTACACGACGTCCAAATTCGGACCCAAAGTCTTAAATTTTCGTGACAAATACTATAGCATTTTTACGAAATTATATTATTTCGGAATATACTTATAAACATTTTGAAAGGTAACATTACTATGGGTAGGTAGTTACTATACCTTATTGATATGTGAATAGTACTAGTTTGGGAAGTAAAAACCGAATAAATAAAATAGGGCAATATTGCTCTTTTCCACATTGTTATCAACACCTATTTTTGGAGCCAAGTTGATTGACGGGGATTGGCAACCTCGTATCGTCCAGAGTCCTTAGAATTCAACCGTCCAAAAGTCATTTCCAATATCCAGTGATTACCGGTGAAATCCAATGTCAATCAACTTCTTTTTCGCCTTTTACTTTTTAGTCAATATACTGTCCCTGTAGAAAACACGTATCCATTCCCGACATCTATCGTACACCTTTGAGAACAGCGTACCCACATCAAATCCTGGGAAAGGCCTGGCTGTTATGGCACGTATTAATCCCTAGCCTATGGAATCTGTTTCAGAGTCCATTGTTAAATAACCTTATGATCCTCTGAAAAGTATTTAAACGTTGTTGGTTAGAGCTGTGTGTAAATTTCTTATGCCTGCTTTTTTTACTGTGCTTATCGGTACGGCAATAAAAGGCAGGTATTTTTTTGCCCCTACCCCAGGGGGAATAGATTCTTTTTTCTCATTTTGGGATGAATGTGGAAAAGAAAGGCAGTGGGAAGAAGGCAAAGGGCAGAGGGCAAAAGGCGAAGGCCTCATCGCGGCAACGAAGACCCGGCACCCCGACAAGTTGGGGCAAGGTGATTCCCGTTCGAGGGGTTTTGCCCATTGCAAATTGCTGATTGCCTATTGGTTCAGTTGTGCTTGCATACGCTTAACCCGGTCCTCCAGTTTTTCCGAAGTGAGGTTTTCCCGCATGCTGTCTACTTTTATCGGAAAACAGAATGGGGTTAATTGCTGGGGAAATGTAATGATGATGGTTGATTGTTGTATTCTTTCCAACATGTTGCGCAGCCGTACTTCTTCCATCTGTTGATCGAAAACTTCCTGATAGGATTGGCGTAATAGTAAATTACCCGAGTCATACTCTGAAAATACATTGAATAATAACGAGGCAGACGATTGTAAATGCCGTGCTTTCTTTTGTTCACCGGGATAACCCTGGAAGATGAGTCCGCCGATAACCGCGATATCGCGGAATTTTCGTTTTGCCATTTCTGTTGCATTTGCACTTCGCTGAATATCAGCCAATAGATTATTTGGGGTGAACAGTTCATACACATTGGTATCGTCCACCGGTATGGGTTGATCGCTCAACAGTTCAAACCCATAATCATTCATGGCAAAGGAAAAAGTAATGGGCGTTATCTTACTAATGCGCCAGGCCAGAATGGCTGCCATGGCTTCATGCACCAGCCGCCCTTCGAACGGGTATACAAACAGGTGATAGCCATCCTTCGTTTCTATATGTTCAATTAATAATTCATTGGCCCCGGGTACGTGGGAGAGGGTTTCCTGTAAATTGAATAGCGGTTCAAGGACCTGTAATTCGATGTCAGGTGAAGCCGTCGGCAATCGGCAATCGGCAATCGGCAATGGATCTCCGTTCTTAGTACTCCTTACTTCTGTCTTCTGCCTATTGCTTTGAGACCTCCCCCCGGCCCTCCCGACAGGTCGGGACTGGCTCTCCATTGGAGGGGGAGGTTGCTGCTTCTGCCCTTTGCCCTCTGCCCTTTGCCCTTTGCCTCCTTCTTGTATGTCTCTGGCCTCTTCGAATTTCTCACGCAACTTCTTGCCTAGATTGGCACTTAACGGCATGCGGCCGCCCTGCCAGCTGGGTACGATCGATTTTTTGGCGTTTGATTTTCTTACGAGGGCAGTCATATCCTTGATGGTCACCAGTTCCAGTTGTCGGCCCGCCAGGGTAAATACATCGCCGGGCGATAAACGGGTGACAAACCATTCTTCTATTACCCCAATAAAGCCGCCACTGAGGAATTTTACTTTCATCATGGCTTCGCTTACAATGGTGCCGATGTGCATGCGGTGCCGCATGGCGATGCGCCGGCTGTTAATACGAAAAACGCCATCGATGACCTCTACCTTTTTATATTCATCATATTGTTGTAAAGCATTGCCGCCCGAGGTAATAAATTCCAGGATGGCCATCCACTCGTTGTCGGTCATATCGCGGTAACAATACGTTGACCTGAGCTCTTTTAACAACGGCTCGGGTAAAAAGCCATCTGAAATGGCGAGGGTGCTCAGGTACTGGATCAGCACATCAAAGCATAACAGCATGGGCTCCCTGCTTTCGATAAATGTTTCTTCCACCGCATTTTTCAGGGCGGCTGCTTCTACCAGTTCCAGCGAATGGGTAGGCAGAAAATAGATCCGGCTTACATCGCCCGGACTGTGGCCGCTTCTTCCGGCGCGTTGTAAAAAGCGGGCAACGCCTTTGGGTGAACCTACCTGTATAACGGTTTCAACAGGTCGAAAATCAACACCGAGGTCAAGACTGGCGGTGCATACCACGGCCTTTAGCCGGCCGGTATGCAGAGCTTCTTCTACCCAGATGCGCAATTCCTGTTCAATACTGCCATGGTGTAAGGCTATGGCGCCCGCCAGATCGGGCGCGGCGGTTAACAAAGCCTGGTACCACTGCTCGCTCATGCCCCGGGTATTGATGAAGATGAGCGTGGTGCGGCTGTTGTTTAAAATGGGCAGTACTTTATGGATCAGCCTTAGGCCCAGGTGCCCGGCCCAGGGATATTTTTCAATTTCATCGGGGATGATGGATTCAATGACAACGTCTTTGCGAATGTTGGCTTTGACGGCCTCCCCCCGGCCCCCTCCGGTGGAGGGGGAGCCGGCTACCTCGCGATTAACCTCAATCGGTCCCTCTTTGTGAAACACAGGAGATAGCAAAACCTCTTTCGCCTGTTCTAAATTACCGATAGTGGCTGAAATGCCCCATACGCGTAATGAGTTTCGCAAGCCCACTAATCGTGAAACGGCGAGTTCTACCTGAACGCCTCGTTTGGATCCGATGAGTTCATGCCATTCGTCAACTGCCATGGTCTGCAGGGTGTCAAAAGTAGCCGGATAGCCTTTTTGCGCCAGCAACAGGTGCAGGCTTTCAGGGGTAATGATCAACACTTCGGGCATACGGCGTTTTTGTCGCTGCCGTTCGTTGATGTCGGTATCGCCGTTGCGGATGCCTATTTTCCATTGCATGCCAAGCTCACTCACCACTTCTTCCATAGCCCGGCCAATATCCTTGGCCAGGGCCCGCAAGGGGGTGATCCATAACAGTTGTAATCCATTATTGCCTTTTGATTTCCAGTCGTCGGGGTGGTGATTGATAAAATCGATCAGGGCGCCCAGGAACACAGAAAATGTTTTTCCACAGCCTGTTGGGGCGTTCACCAATCCGCTTTTACCATTAATAATATGTTGCCAGGTTTCTTCCTGGAAGGTGAACGGATGGTGGTTTTTGTTTGCCAGCCAGTTAACGATCGTAGTATATCCGGTAGTTGTTTGAAGCCTCATAACACATGGGCATGCGGCAATTGATTAGCACCTGCATACCTTTCCTTTGCGAAGTAATTTAGCGAATTTTCAAGCCCCACCCAACCTTCCGCCGGAGATCCGGCTCAGACTCTGTTGTTGCAGGCCCCTCTAACCTCCCCAAGGCTCAGACTCTGTTGTTGCAGGCCCCCTCCAACCTCCCAGAAGCTCAGACCCTTTTGTTGCATACCCCCTCCCGACCCCCGGTGGGGGGAGGCCATCTAATGACGTGCGCTTTCCATAATTTGGAATTTTTTTCCTGTAAAGGGAAGATTGTAACGGCTGATGCGGGTTTCCTTCGCTTGCTAAGGGTATTTTAGTAAAGAAAAACTTGCTTATAAGTGTAGTGTATACAGGTATTTATGTAATTGATAAAAATGTAAACCATTAATGGGATTTAGGTTTTTGGCAATCTGGCCTGTGTTTGGTGCCTATACGGGCGCAACAACCCAACCCGTTGATCCGCATGAAACTTGATTCCCGTACCCCCGCCAATATCCGTTGGTTATTGGTGATCCTTTGGGTGATATTATCCACCCAGGCGGTAACAGCCCAATGCCCAGCCGGCAGTATTTCCAATGCTGCAGGCAGCTACACTAATGGACAAACAGTTTGCATCAGTACTGCTTTCAGTGGCGGCATCACGTTAAATAACGGGGCTACCATGGTCGTTGTGAGTGGTGGCAATTATACGGGCAATATTACAACCAACCAGGGATCTGTCATTCAAATACAAACGGGTGGTAAATTTGCGCCCGGCACGGCGAATACCTTTTCTGCCGCTGTTACAAATAATGGTACGGTGATAATGAATAACGTATCGCTCAGTAATGGCGCGGCCATCACAAATAACGGCAGTTTTACCTGGGCCAGTAGCTGGAACCAGAACTCTGCGCTAACGGTATCGAATACTGCTTGTGGTACTATGACGTTTAGCACTACTGCCAATGTAGGATCCGGAGCTGTTATAAATAATAACGGGGTTTTAAATTTTACCCAGGATCTTACTACCAACAGTGGTACTACCATCAATAACCGCGGAACAGTTACCGTTAATGGAACCTTCACTTCTTCAGGACTGTTCTATAATCAAAATAAGGCCGTTTTTGCAAACGGCACCTTCAATACCGGCACTACCAGCGATTCAATTGTAAACCTGGGTATTATGACATTTTCAGGCAGTGTTACCGGCTCCACGGGTATTCGCAATGAAGGGTTGTTTTATGTTAGCGGTTCGTATTCGATCAATGGCAATAGCTTCCTCATCAATAACAGCAATGCCCAGTTACGGGTAAATGGCGGGTTAAGTAATAATGGAACCATTCAGGGAAATGGCAGTTTGTATGTGGCTGGTTCAGTATCAAATAACCAGCAGATCAAGGGGAAGAATAGTTCTGCCGGCCAGAAGTTGACTGTTAACCAGTCCATGCCGGGTACAACCAGCAACCTTATTGTGAACGGGGCCCTGGTGGCAGCAAATCCCAATACCTATACGCCAACGATGGCGAACCCGGCTGTATGTTCAGTACTGGCAGAGAGGTTGGGTGCTTTACAAGCTGTTTATAATAACGGACAGGTTCAACTGAACTGGTTAGCCTATGCACAGGTAAATGCGCGCTCCTTTACCATTGAATATAGCCTGGATGGCTGGTCATTTACCGAAGTTGGTGAATTGGCGGCCGCCAACACTAATGATGTAATCACCCCCTATTCGTATGTATATTCCCCGGGTGTTACCGGAACGGTGTATTACCGCATCCGCGAAACAGATCTTAATGGGAATTACTATTACACCAATATGGTGGTGGTACGAACCGGGAATACATTGACGGTAAGTACTGAAGTGTTCCCCAATCCATTTAAAGATATTCTGCAAATAAGTATGCAACTGGAGAAAGCCGGAATGATTCAGGTAGCGCTGTACGATGCGAGTGGCCGATTGGTAAAAAAGGTGCAACAGGAAGGATTGTTGGGCCGGAATACCATCGTCATGAGTAATTTGTCGGCGCTGCTTCCCGGTGTTTATCTGGTGCAGGTAAAAGCAGACAAACATACTTCGTTCGGGAAACTGATTAAATAAAGGCAGAGGGCAAAGGGCAGAAGGCAGAACCGCGACGCGGCAAGGCTGAGTCGTGAAACGGCAAACGAAGATGTAATTTTTCTCACTATTTTCGTTTCTTACTCTTTTCAACTCTATCAACTTTCTCCTTTATTTCTCTTAACCTTCTTCTATCTCGTTAACTTGTAAACTTGTTAACTCGTCAACTCGTCAACTGATCAACTTCCTCACAACGTCTTCAGGTACTCCAATACCGCCTTCCTGTCTTTCTCAGTAAGCCTGTCACCAAAGGTGTGGCCATAGTTGCCATAACCGGGCTGATCGGTATTGTAGGTGAATTTATCGAGGGCCTTTGTTTCTTTGGTGAATTTCCAGCCTATTTTTTCATAGTCGTATTCCGGGTTGTCAAAATCGCGGCTCCAGTATCTGGGGCGAAGATCGCTGTTAAGCAAGGCCTCTAACGTTGGAACAGAACCGTTATGCAGGTAGGGTGCTGTAACCCAAATGCCATCGAGCGGGGGCGCAATGTATCCCATAAATGGTTCCAGCCGCGCCGGATGATCGCCCGTGGTGAACCAGCTTTTATTGAACCAGTCAACAAACTGTGAAGCGGAATAATTGCTTTTGTACAACAGCGAATCAGTTTGAATTACCGGCTCGGGGATCAACAGGTTGGGGTATTTTTCAGTAGCGCCATAGGAACCGTGACAGCCACCACATTTTTTATTAAAGATCTTTTCGCCATTACCGGCCAGTGTTTTATCGATAGTGCCGGGATATTTGGGCGGCTCCAATGAATAAATATAAGCCAGTAGATCGGGCATGTGTGAATCAACTTCCGCCGACTCTGCCGTATCATTTACAGTAAGCAGGTTGGAGGCCATCAGGAAACGGCCAAAATCGCCACGGCCAAATCCATTGTAGAACATCGCATTCTTTTTCTTCAGCAACCACCATGGTGGTACATCAGACGGAATAACGGTTTCGGGAATATCCAGCTGTACGTCGGGGTTCCATTTAAATGTTACCGGATCGCGGTGTGCAACCAGTACGGCTGCCAGGCGATCGGCGGCATTTACGCCACGGGTATTAACGATGAGATAGGGAGAGATGGCCTCGGCTACATCCAGAAACGGTTTGGCTGCTCTATATCTGCTGGCAGATGTAAGTTTCAGCAGACTCTCCACTGCTTTCAGGTTTTTTACATTCAGCTTTTCATTACGGGTGAAATCTATAAAGGTATTACCCAAACCCATTACCAGTTTACCATCGAACACCTGTGCATGACATTGCATGCAATTGGGCGCTACCAGTACTTCGCCATTGGCCGCTGTAACCGTATTATATTCGTGAGAGATCTCGGCATTATTGCCGGTACGCTGCAGGTAATTGGTTTTGCTTTTGCCCATCCCCATCAACCAGGTCTTGAAAGGGATACCCCCTTTTACGTACTCGCCGGTAGTCAGATACTCATATCCTTTCTGCACATCGCCCCCGGTGCGTTGTGTGCTGGGCGGAATAGGAACGGGTTCATATTCGCTGATTAACACACCGGTAAAGGCTACGCCACTGATCACAATGAGACTGAGCACCATCCATTTTTTCATTCCCCTAAGTTACGACAGATGCGGTAAGTAGGAAGTTATAAGTATTTTAAAAGGCAGTAGACAGTGGAAAGGCAAGGCAGAGGGCAGAGGGCAAAGACCGCGACGCGGCAACACTGAACTCGGAACCTGAAACCTGAAACTTGAAACCTGTAACTGTTTCTTATTTCCCATATAGCTCCAACATTCGCTTCAGGTCTTCTAAAGTATTGATATCGTTAGGTAGTTTATCTGTCCTCCAACGGCTGATGCGGGGAAAGCGAAGGGCTACGCCCGATTTGTGACGGTTGCTGGCAGCTATACCTTCAAAGGCTATTTCAAAAACCAGTTCGGGTTTAACGGTGCGAACCGGTCCAAACTTTTCGAGGGAGTTCTTTTTTACAAAGGAATCTACCTGGGCGAATTCTTTATCGGTCAATCCGGAATAAGCTTTGGTAAACGGAACCAGTTTGTCGCCATCTTTTACTGCGAAGGTATAATCGGTGTACAGGTTGCTGCGGCGGCCGGTTCCTTTTTGTGCATATACCATTATCGCATCGATGGTGAGCGGGTCAATTTTCCATTTCCACCAGTCGCCCCGCTTGCGGCCTACCTGGTAGGCAGATGCGCTGCGTTTTAACATCAACCCTTCACTGTTGAGGTTGCGGCTTTGTTCGCGAATAGTGGTCAGTTCTTCCCAATTGCTGAAGGTAACAATAGGGGATAGTTGCAGCCAGGGCAGTTGCAGTGAATTGACCAGTGTTTCCAAAGCAGCCCGCCGCTCGGCTAGTGCCCAATGCCGGATATCTTCGCCATTTAGTTCAAGCAGGTCATAGGCAAATAATCCAACAGGTGCTTCCTGTAAATTCTTTTTTGTAATGTTCTTTCTGCCAATGCGGGTTTGCAGTACGTTAAAGTTGAGTACCTGCCCATCTTTGTAGGGCAATATTTCACCGTCAACGACAGTGCCGTTTTCCAGTTTGCTTTGCAGAATAGTGTATTCCGGAAACTTGTCGGTGATAAGGTCTTCGCCGCGGCTCCATACAAACAACTGGTCGTTGCGTTTTATTATTTGTCCGCGGATGCCATCCCATTTCCATTCGGCCTGCCAGTCTGCCGGTTCGCCCAGATCCTGTAAGGGGCCTTCCAACGCATAGGCGAGGTAGAAAGGATAGGGTTTTGAATGATCTGTTTGGGTTGACTGCTCGCTTAACAACTGTTCAAAGGCAGTGGTGGCGGGGTCCCAGTTACCGCTGATGCGATGGGCAATAACGCTCGGTTCCAGTTGAACGGTTCGGGCCAGTGCGTTCACCATTAATTTTTGCGATACGCCCACCCTGAAAGTGCCTGACAGTAATTTGTTGAATACAAACCGTTCGCGGCTGCTTAGTTCCAGCCATGACTGCAGAATAAATGCTTTCTTTTCGGATTCGGTGGCTTTTTCGAGTTGCTGGAATTGTTCAACGTAGTAATGGAGTGGGTGGGTGGCCCCCGGACCCCCTCCAATAGAGGGGGTGTAAGAATCATTTTTCTCGGGGATCAATAAAGCAATTGTTTCCGAGAGATCGCCTACGGTATGATAGCATTCCTGGAAGAGCCAGATGGGCAGATCAACTAATTCACAACACCATACTGCCAGCTGGGTGCCACTAACGGTGCGGCGTGGCCGGCGACCGCTGAACAGGGCAATCACCCACACCTTATCCTTTTCGTCGGCATGCGCAAAATAGGTTGATAAGGCGTGTAGCTTATCATTTGTTTTGGTGCTGGTGCCAAGCGTGAATAGGAGAGAGGCGAATCCCTCCATCCCACCCCCCTGCCTCCTAAAGGGGGAGCTATTATCGATTCCGCCATTCGGCGGTGAGCTATTGGGATTAGTATGGTGAATATTTTCTGACATTTTTCTTTTAGTAGATTGGTTCCTCCCCCTTTAGGGGATCGGGGGATGAGGTTTCTTCATCTTCCGTTCCAAATTCCGTTTTTACTTCTGATGCATCGATGCCTATTTCATTCAGGTAACGACTAAAGACAGATTGAAAGCCATGCGTGATGTATACTTTTTGTGCACCGGTGGCTTTTACTGCCTGTAACAGGCCCTGCCAATCGGCATGATCGCTGAGTGCAAAACCTGCATCGGCATTTCTGCGTCGCTGGTTGCCGCGAACCTGCATCCAGCCGCTGCAGATGCCCGTACTATGGTTAGCAAAACGGCGCATCCACGCACTGCCGTCTGCTGAAGGCGGTGCAATCACCACACTGCCCTTGAAGGCCTCCTTAGGCGTATCGGGCGTAATGCGTTGTACGGCAGGTAATTTATGACCTGCCTGCACCAGGGTTTCATGAACGTTCCAGATGGCGCCATGTACATAAATATTGCCGGTTACTTCTTCCAATGCGTGTAATATCCGTTGTGCTTTTCCCAGGCTGTACCCGATCAACACGGAGGTTTTGCCGGCTACTTCATTACTGCGCACCCAGTTCTGGATATCGTGATAGATTTCGTGTTGCGGTTTCCAGTTGTAGATGGGTAACCCGAATGTGGATTCCGAAATAAACGTTTGACAGGGGATGGGTTCAAAATCGCCGCTGATGCCATCGGGCTCCGTTTTATAATCACCGCTTACTACCCACACTTCGCCTTTGTGCTCAATGCGAACCTGGGAAGAACCGATGATATGCCCCGCAGGATGAAGCGATACCATTACTTCATTCAGGTAGATCTTTTCATTCCATTCAACTATTTGGTAATTATAAGGGCCCAGCCGCAATTTTAACAAGGGCAGGGTTTCCCGGTGGCATAAGTAAGATTGGCTGCCGGGCCGGGCATGATCGCTATGGGCATGGGTGATTACGGCTTTATCAACCGGTTGCCAGGGGTCAATATAAAATTGTCCCGCTTCGCAATACAAGCCTTTGTCTGTAAATGAGATCAGTGGCATGAATAGTCTGTTACATGTTAAGTTACAGGGGCCGGTTACCAGTTACCGGTTTCCGGTTACCCGTCTTCGCAGCCAGGGAGCACCTATGTTACACAAAAAAGCCGTGCCACGGTTTACAACCATGATACGGCTTTTTTGACCCGGTGACTGGTACCCGGTAACTAATAAACTGTCTTTACTACTCCATCTACTTTCTTTACAAAGTATAATTTCTTATTTTCAAAATAGTCAAGCGTCATGGTGGCTCTGTTGATCACCGGCTGAATATCGAATTCGCCAAAGAGCATGTATTTTTTATCGCTCAGGCTCGAACCCAGGTTCTTCCCATTCAGTATTAATAAATGTCCAAAGTGATAGAGGCTTTCAAAACCACGGAAAACCATATCCGACGGACGTGCATAGAATTCATTCTTAAAATTCTCCTGCACAGTGGTGGCCAGTTTGTTGGCAGGGTTTACGTAGAACGGAGTGCCGTACACTATTTCGAGGTTCTTGTATTGCGATTTTTCAAAATCGATCTGGTCCCAAGTAGGCATACCGATTACCACATTGGGGTTACTGGCATCGCTCGATAACGCCAGCTGCGAACAAAGTGTTTGGGCGAAGTTGGCGTCCAGGCTTCCTGCCACGCAAATGGTTTTATTATCGCTGTTGAGATAGGGCTGCAGTTTATCCTGGGTGAAATTATCTTCGAGGGTTACATACTTCAACTTCAATTTTACGGCAGTCGTTTTTTCAAACTCCGTAAAATAACTTCTTATCCGGTCTTCGGTTGCCCCTTTCTTTCTGAATACGATAATATCTGATAAAGAATAATTCTTTTGGAGAAAACGGTAAAGGCCAATGCAGTGAGTAAGCAGGGTAGGGTTCAGAATAACGTAATGCGGGTTATTCTGAATGGCTGCATCACTGGGATAATTAGCATTGATAAAAGGAATGTCTAATGTGGCGGCTACAGTGGCCAGTTTTGCAACTTCATTAGCTGAGGTAACCTGTGCTATGATGAGATCCGTTGATTTGAATTCTTCACTGATCAGCAGGGAATCCATTTGTGGTTGTGGCGCTTTGATATCATATACATGAATATCCAGTTTAATACCTTCTTTCTGTAATGAATCGATGGCCAGTTCAGCACCTTCCCAAAATTCCAAACCTGCACTGGATTGTTTGGGAAAAGTTTTGGCATCGTACCGGTAATTGCCGGTGACATCAAAGGCCGAGTCAAGGAACAATGGTGTAAAGATGGCAATTTGCTGGCGGCCGGAATCTGTTTGCTGTGTTAGCACAGGTTGCATGGGTTGTGCCGGTTGTGTTGTACCAGTTGGTGCTGGTGTTACTTGTGCAGATACTGGCGCTACCCAGGCCATGGCAAGGCATGAAAATAATAATACGAACCATTTTTTCGTCATAGGGAATTCTTTATTGACTAAGTGTTGAGTTGTTCTATTGTTATTCATACCTCACGTAATTAAAGGTTACCCCGCGCAGGCGGGGTAACTCTTCAAAAAGACGTTTACTCCCATTCTATCGTTGCAGGTGGTTTACTGCTGATGTCGTACACTACCCGGTTGATACCTCTTACATTGTTGATGATATCAGTCGAAATATGTGCCAGAAATTCATAAGGAAGGTGAGCCCAGTCGGCGGTCATGCCATCAACCGAAGTTACCGCACGTAAAGCTACGGTGAATTCATACGTTCTTTCATCACCCATAACTCCCACGCTCTTAACCGGTAGTAAGATGGCGCCTGCCTGCCATACCTGGTCATATAATTTATGTTCTTTCAATCCTTGTATATAGCGGTGGTCGGCCTCCTGTAATAACTCCACTTTGTCAGGCGTAATTTCACCCAGGATGCGGATGGCCAAACCGGGACCGGGGAAGGGGTGACGATTTAACAAATCGCTGGGGATTCCCAGTTCTGCACCCACACGGCGTACTTCATCTTTAAACAGGAACCGCAGGGGTTCTACCAGTTCCAGGTGCATAATATCGGGTAAACCACCCACATTGTGGTGCGATTTGATGGTTACCGAGGGGCCATGCACCGATACGCTTTCGATCACATCGGGGTAAATGGTACCCTGGCCCAACAGCTCAACGCCTTCAAAGGCTTTTGCTTCCTGCTGAAATACTTCAATAAACAGACGGCCGATGGTTTTACGCTTGGCTTCGGGGTCTACTTTACCCTTCAGCTCATCGTAAAATAGCTGTTTGACATTTACGCCTTTTACGTTCAGGCCAATGGTTTTATAGGTTTCGAGTACCTGCTCAAATTCATTTTTGCGCAACACGCCGTTGTCTACAAAAATGCCGTACAGGTTTTTGCCAATGGCTTTATGGATCAATGTTGCGGCCACGGTAGAGTCAACCCCACCGCTCAGTGCCATGATCACTTTACGATCGCCGATCTGTTTTTTCAGGTCGTTTACCGTATCAGTGATAAAGTGAGCGGGCGTCCAGTCCTGCTTAACTCCGCAGATATTTACGAGGAAGTTCTTGATCATTTTTTTCCCTTCTGTAGAATGGTACACTTCGGGGTGGAATTGTACACAGTACAGGGGATTGGTATCGCTGTTCTTTTTAAAGGCGGCGAAGGGAATGCCATCGGTAGTGGCCAGCACGTTGAACCCGGCAGGCAATTGCAGTACGGAGTCGCTATGGCTCATCCAAACCTGCGATTTCTCCATAACATCTTTCAGCAACACGTCGTCGGTTTGTTTGTGCATAAGGGCACGACCGTATTCGCGTTTGTTACTTTTGGCTACCTGTCCGCCAAATTGTTTGGCCGTTAACTGGGCGCCATAGCAAACCCCTAATACGGGCAGTTGCTGGTTGAGGGCTTTTACATCTACTTCCGGGGCATTGACGTCGTTCACGGAAAAAGGCGAACCCGACAGGATTATACCTTTCAGTGAAGGATCAAATTCAACTTTTTTGTGATAGGGAATTATTTCGCAATACACGTTGGCCTCCCGGACGGCCCTGGCAATCAATTGAGTATACTGACTGCCGAAATCGAGAATAAGAATCTTTTCCGTCATGGTGGTGCGAAGGTAAGAAAATAAGGCAAAGGGCAAAGGGCAGAAGGCAAAGGGAAAACAACAACGAGCTATAAAAGTAAAGTTGGCAGAAGGAGTGGTGAACTGGACCCGTTTTTAAACGCTTATGTTCAGGATCGCCCTTGATATTTTATTTATATAAAATATATTTATTTCTGAAAAACAGCTGATTAATGTTCCGGTTACATGGCCTGGTTTAGCCACAAAGCTTAAACTGCTATGAGATGACATTACATGAATCGGAAACGATACAGCAAAGTGGTATTGCTTTTTGCAAAAGATCCAGTGCATATTCTACCTCATGCTGTGATCTCCTGTGTTCTATTTAAAGGAAATAAAAAGGTACATATTATTG
>NZ_JBJMLX010000217.1:0-7231 GCF_045805085.1 Niastella sp. | reverse complement strand
TGAAAGGGAACTCAGAACTATGAATTACCTTTGCGCCATGAAAAATATGCTGACCAACCTTTTTTCGGGACAACAATACGATAGCACTAACTTTTTTCTGATTGCCGGCCCCTGTGTGGTGGAAAGTGAAGAACTGTTGATGGAAGTGGGGGATAAGGTTTCTACCATTTGCCGAAACCTGGGTATTCCTTACATATTTAAAGCTTCTTACCGTAAAGCCAATCGTACCAGCGCCTCCTCCTTTACCGGCGTGGGGGATGAAACCGGGCTGCAATTGTTACAAAAAACGGGGAAAGCCTATAAAGTACCTGTTACTACCGATATTCATGGACATGATGAAGCGGCCATGGCTGCGAAATATGCCGATATTTTACAAATACCTGCTTTCCTGTGCCGGCAAACCGATCTGTTGATAGCCGCCGCCGAAACCGGTAAAATTGTGAATGTAAAAAAGGGACAGTTTGTAAGTGGCCCTTCCATGAAGTTTGCAGTTGAAAAAATTGTAAAAGCCGGTAATGAGAATGTGATCCTGACCGAGCGGGGAAACACCTTCGGTTACCAGGACCTGGTGGTTGACTACCGTAATATTCCCTGGATGAAAGAACATGGAGCACCGGTAGTAATGGATTGCACGCACAGCCTGCAACAACCCAATCAAACAACGGGCGTTACGGGTGGTAACCCGCAACTGATAGGCACCATTGCCAGCGCTGCGATAGCTTCAGGCGCCGATGGATTATTTATTGAAACGCACCCCAATCCTGCAGTAGCCAAAAGCGATGGCGCCAATATGCTGCGGCTGGAGCTGCTGGAAGGATTATTACAAAAACTGGTGAAGATCAGAAAGGCTGTGATTTAGGTCAATGGTGAATGGTGAATCGTGAATGGTCAATGGTACCCGATTTTCGAGGTTTCCTAACTAAATTCAGCCTTGCTTTAATATAAAGAGAATGCCCTTATAAAGAAGTTAACTTCGTTATAAGGGCATTCTTATTTTTAGGTCTTGATGAAGTTTGAAATTTATCGTAATTCCTGCATGTAGGAATATTCACCATTGACCATTTACCATTCACGGTTTCACCATCCTACTTCGCTAAGCGAACCGTATCTACAACAGTAACATTACCTGTTGTTACAGCGATGCCGGTTTTAGTCTGCTTTTGGTAAGTAACATCGGCAGGCCAGTAAAGCATGTTGTAGGTTGCAGCGGGTACTCCTTTTATCAAATAAGCACCACTGGCATCAGTGAATGTAGTAATGGTATCAGTACCATTGATAGCATACACGGCTGTGAGAATTGAACCTGGAGTAACAGCACCTCTGATACTTCCACCTACTGCATTCAATACAGTGCGGATAACCGGTTTTAAACTGTACTTACCGCTGCCGGTAGTAACAATTGATCTGGCCGCATCGAAGTCAAGTACCATGGTGTACAAAATGCCACCTTTTACATCCTGCTGCACATTCAGCTTTAAACCGCTTTGTTGTGCGCTGGGCGTTTCGAGGTGAGCGCTGATGCCATTCAGAACAACGCTGTTGTTGTCACCCAGTATAAGCCGGATCTGATGCAGTTTGCCCGAAGGAATATCAGCATCTGCTAACAGGGTGTCTTTGCCATTTACCAGGTCAAGGATATTGTAAATACCTTTTTTTACGCCTGGTAACGATTGCCAGCCTTTGTCGTCATCGCCGGTTACATTGATCTGCACATCCTGGACGTCGATATTAATCGCATCGTAGGCAGCAGGATCGTCAGTTAACCGAACTTGTAATCTGGATTTCTCTTGCGAATCATTTTTGGAACAGGAATTCAGGGAACAGGTAAACAGTAACCCAAGGAACAGGGTTGAGATAAAATTGGATTTCATAGTGGTGAATTGTTTAATTCGTTCGCAATATCACTAAAATTATACCACACATAAAATCATAATATGAAAAAAGCTCCACAAGGGAGCTATAAGTCTCTGTTTTTCAAATGGATTGCAATTTGAAAAAATAATTATACACATTTTTTAGCATGTGAATATTGGATTAAAAAACGGGGGCTCTAATATTTTTATTGAGGGTATATACACGGAAAACTGTACCGGACTTTTACTATGCGTAACCTAATATAGTCATATCAGTAACTGCAAAAAGTAATAATTCCTTAACATGGTTGACTTTAATGTCACATCCACAGTTAATCAGAAAGCTTTTTAGGAGTAAGTAGCTGACTGGGCAGGATGCCGAATTCCTTTTTAAAGGCAATGGTGAAGTTGCTCAGGTTGCTATAACCCAGTTCCATGGCTACTTCTTTTACCGAAAATTTACCCGTTAAAAGTTTGTCCTGCGCAGCATGCATGCGGGCCTTTTGAAAGTATTCATAGATGGGGAAACTGTACATGGTTTTAAAATCTTTCTTCAGCTTTGATTCGCTGATGGCGGCAATTTTAGCCAGTTGTTGTATGGAGGGCGGCGTTTGCAAAACATTCTTTGTTAACAACCGTTCAATATGCATTACGCGGGCAATGTCATCATGGGTAAGTGGCAGGCGATAAGCGGGGTTGCTCATTTTTTCGAACAAACTATTGAAGAACCGTTCTATCAGCAGCATCATGCGGTTTTGCAGAATGGTTTTGCGAAGTGGATTGCTTTCTTCAACATGGCAAATGGTTTTCATCCACCGGCGGTACCGGGCATCGAGCGGTTCTATATTAATGCTTTCGGCTTTCAGTGATACATACGATGATAATACTTCATCAACCCGGGCCACATCAAAATACTGCGCCAGCCATTTCTTGCTGAAAACAATATTCACACCTTTGTAGGTGCAGCCTTCCGTTCCTTCATACGACCAGTTATAATGCGAACTGGTAAGGTAAGCAAATGCCTTGCTGGTGTTCTTTTCCCGTAATTTTTCATCGCCAATACAAATGGTAAGTGAATCGGGAATGGTAAGCTCATCAAAGCGAAGGGTGTAAAATTCTTCTGCCGAAGTTCTGGCGTGAATATGCCAGTCCTGATGCCAGGTACAATCTATCAGATAGGCATGCAGGCCATTAGGCACATGAACGTGGCGTAAGGTGCCGGCGCCAATGGCTTCGGGAAATAACAAATGGTCGTTTTGCATGGGAACCTTTAACGCAGCACCCATGGCATGCACCAATTGTTCGTAGTTGGTATCACTATATTCAAATTCAAACACAGAGCCTTATTTATTGGTCTGTACACGCACAGATCAAAATGATAATAAAATCTATACCAGTAATAGGCTACGGGGAAACTGTATGTGGAGTCAAAAGGTATTATTCATATTTCAGGGGGTTGCGGCGCAGTGACCAAATGTACCGTTTAATATTCATCCAGAATGCAAGAATAAAATAAATAATGAGGGGAGACCCCATAGTCAGAAAGGATACATAGATAAACCAGGTACGAATGCGGGATGTGGCGATGCCCAATCGTTCGCCAATAGCGGTGCAAACGCCAAATGCCTGCCATTCTATAAATTGTCTGAACCGGTTCATGCCACTAAATTAAAACATTCAGGAAAATTGTGCAAGTATTGAATCCCTATCAACCCATTTTTTAGGTAACTTTGCCAAACTTTTTTATACGTTTGATCACTTCTTAAACGAAAAATCATGGTTTTTGATCTGGACTTAATTAAAAAGGTTTACGCCGCAATGCCCGAAAAGGTAGCTGAAGCGCGTAAACTGGTAGGCCGTCCCCTTACATTAGCAGAAAAGATATTATATTCCCACCTGTTCGTTCCCACAGAAAAAGCACATGAGCGCGGGGTTGATTACGTAGATTTCACGCCCGACCGTGTTGCGATGCAGGATGCAACCGCACAAATGGCGTTATTGCAGTTTATGACCTGCGGACGTGCAAAAGTGGCTGTTCCTTCTACAGTGCATTGTGACCACCTGATCCAGGCCAAAACCGGCGCTCAGGAAGATCTGAAAACCGCTAACGAAGTAAATAAAGAAGTATACGAATTTCTGGCTTCTATTTCCAATAAATACGGTATCGGTTTCTGGAAACCCGGAGCTGGTATCATTCACCAGGTAGTACTGGAAAATTACGCCTTCCCTGGCGGTATGATGATCGGTACCGACTCCCATACGCCTAATGCCGGTGGTTTAGGCATGATTGCCATTGGAGTAGGGGGTGCTGACGCCGTTGACGTAATGGCCGGCCTGCCCTGGGAGCTGAAAATGCCCAAATTGATCGGTGTTAAATTAACCGGTAAAATGAGTGGCTGGACCTCTTCCAAAGACGTGATCCTGAAAGTGGCTGGTATTTTAACCGTAAAAGGTGGTACCGGTGCTATTGTGGAATACTTTGGTGAAGGCGCCGACAGCTTAAGCGCTACCGGTAAAGCTACTATCTGTAACATGGGTGCTGAAATTGGCGCTACCTGCTCATTGTTCGCTTATGATGAGAAAATGGCTGCCTACCTGACTGCAACCGGCCGCGAAGAAGTTGCTTACGCCGCCACGCAGATCAAAGAGTACCTGCGTCCTGACGAAGAAATATATACTGATCCTGCTAAATACTACGATCAGGTAATTGAAATAAATCTCGATGAACTGGAGCCTTATGTAAACGGTCCGTTTACGCCAGACCTGGCATGGCCCATTTCTAAATTTGCTGAAGCGGTAAAAGCTAACGACTGGCCAGCCAGACTGGAAGTGGCATTGATCGGTAGCTGTACCAACTCTTCTTACGAAGACATCAGCCGTTCTGCCTCGCTGGCAAAACAGGCTGTTGATAAAAAATTAAAAGCCAAAGCAGAATTCACTATCACGCCAGGTTCTGAAGTAGTTCGTTTTACCATTGAAAAAGATGGTTTCCTCGATACTTTCTACAAAATTGGTGGTGTAGTGCTGGCAAACGCCTGCGGACCTTGTATCGGTCAATGGGCGCGCCACATCGATGATCCAAAACGTAAGAACTCGATCATCACTTCATTCAACCGCAACTTTGCAAAACGTAACGACGGGCTGGCTTCTACCCACGCATTCGTGGCCTCACCCGAGATCGTAACCGCTTTCGCTATTGCCGGTGACTTAACCTTCAACCCGTTAAAAGATAAACTGAGGAACGAAGAAGGTAAAGAAGTAATGCTGGATGAACCTACCGGTGTTGAATTACCACCCAAAGGTTTTTCAGTTGAAGATGCGGGTTATGCTGCACCTGCTGCTGATGGTAGCGGTGTTGTGGTAAAAGTTGCTGATGATTCACAACGTTTACAATTACTGGCGCCATTTGCTGCCTGGGAAGGCACTGACCTGAAAGGGTTGAAACTGCTGATTAAAGCAAAAGGAAAATGTACCACTGACCATATCTCTATGGCTGGTCCATGGTTAAAATTCCGCGGCCACCTCGATAACATCAGTAACAACATGCTGATCGGCGCTGTAAACTTCTTTAACGACGAAACCGATAAAGTTAAGAATGAACTGACCGGCGAATATGGTCCAGTACCTGCTACCCAACGCGCTTACAAAGCTGCTGGCATTGGTTCAGTAGTAGTAGGTGATGAAAACTATGGCGAAGGCTCAAGCCGTGAGCACGCTGCCATGGAGCCTCGTCACTTAGGCGTTCGTGCTATTGTGGTAAGAAGCTTTGCCCGTATTCACGAAACCAACCTGAAAAAACAGGGTATGCTGGCGCTGACCTTTGCTAATAAAGAAGATTACGATAAAGTACAGGAAGATGATAGCATTGACTTTGTTGGCCTGGCATCATTTGCACCTGGCAAACCATTGACTATGGTATTGAACCATAAAAATGGCAGCAAAGACGAGATAACCCTCAACCACACCTACAATAAACAACAGATCGAGTGGTTTAAAGCAGGTGGTGCGCTGAACGTTATCCGTTCTCAGTTCGCTAAGAAGTAGTAAATACACATTACTTTAATAATAAAGAGCAAAAGAGGGTTATGCCTCCTTTGCTCTTTTTTTATGCCTAAAAATGCTATGCATTACGCCTTTTTTTAATAGGTGTTATTATCTAAAAGTCCAATTACGGGCATGCTTCCAATATCCAGATTGGGATGGTAGGGCGACTTTTGTTGTACCTATCATAAACCAATGAAAAACCAATTAACCGTATTACTAACCCTGGCCTGGGTACTTTGTACAGCAGGTCAATTGAAAGCGCAGGTAAAGGCAGGTTTTACCGCCACTAACGTTGCAGGATGTTCTCCCCTGGTAGTACAGTTCCAGGATGCCTCTACGGGTAACCCTGCCAGTTGGCGCTGGGATCTTGGCAATGGTACTATCTCCTTATTTCAAAATCCTTCCAGTGTTTATTTTGCCCCCGGTACTTATACCGTAAAGCTGGTAGCAAAGAATGCAGCAGGCGCCGATTCCATTGTAAAACAACAATACGTTACCGTATACGATAATCCGGTGGCAGACTTCATGGCCTCCGACTCAATAGGTTGTTTTCCTTTCCCGGTAACGTTTACCGATAAAAGCACGGTTAACGATGGCGTTATCAATAGCTGGCATTGGGATTTTGGCGATGGTAACACATCAACAGATCAGCATCCTTCACATACGTATACAGGTACGGGTAATTATACGGTAACATTAAAAGTTACCAGTAGTAATGGTTGCACAAAAAGCTTTAGTAAATCCCAATACATACAAATAGCTTCCGGCGTGTTGGCCGATTTTGATTTTACCCCGGCAGTCAATAGTTGTAATGCGCCGCTTGAAATAATTTTTAATAATAAATCGATTGAATCAGGTACGGTCAGCTACGTATGGGATTTCGGGGATGGACAAACCTTCACAGACAGAGACCCGCATCATAACTATACGGCGAATGGTTCTTATACCGTTACCCTGAGCGCCGTCAATACATCAGGTTGCTGGGATACGGTGCGTAAAAAGAATTTGATCGTATTAGGGAACACCCAAACGCAATTTACGCTGCCTGCCAGTATATGCGCCGGACAGCCATTCTTCCCCATTAATACTTCCTCACCGGCCCCTGTTGCCGTGCAATGGGATTTTGGCGATGGTAATACGTCAACAGAAGCGAGTCCACAGAAAAGTTATGCCGCAGGCGGTACCTATACCATTAAAATGTTGAACCGGTTTGCCACCTGTGCCGATTCAATTAACAAGCTGATCACTGTACTACCTAAACCGGTGGCCGCCTTCACTACCGACCGTACTTATTCGTGCAGTATTCCGGCGGCGATCCAATTTACCAATACAAC
>NZ_JBJMLX010000216.1:0-9999 GCF_045805085.1 Niastella sp. | reverse complement strand
GTAAAATATTAATATATTACTTATTTTTTCCAGCACACTTTTCACTTTAAAAATGTTGTCCTTTAAGTAATAAGATTTTCTCATCGTTTCAACCTTTGGGATTGTAAACTTAGAGGCCGTTACTTTAAATAAACCATAAGCTTTAGGCGAGAGTTGGACTACATTAGTCAGATTTCTTTCAGAAAGAAATCGGGTAATTTTTTTACAAATTACCACTTACAACTTCTTTTTTGTTACTCATGTCACCATTCTCTCTTGAGTTTGCTGTTAGTAATACTAGATTACTACTCATTTATTATAAAATGTATATGTTATTTGATGAATTTTCTGAAAGATTGGTTGGTCCGTAGATTATTTTACCCGTTTTTATAATTTTATCCGAAAACCCGCCTGAACAAATATCGACCTGGTTTTCCCCACATCAATACGGTCTAAGTCATCGCTTATATCGGTAAGCGACCATTCATAGGACGCATCCAGGAAGAACAGCGAAATATCGAGCCCTGCGCCCGCGTATACGCCCCAGTCGGCATTCTTTAAAAAGTCCTTATCCAGATTTTTTGTGTTTGTCAACACGAAGGCAGACCCACCACCAAAAATGCGCACATTGACAGTCGATTTTTCATCGAGCAGGTTTACGCCGATAGTTACCGGTACACGGATGCCGCTTATGTTGAAATCGACGTCCGAGACCGAGCTGTTCGAAGATTCAAATTTGGTTGATTTCTGAACATAAAAAACCCCCGGCTCCAGGTAGACCCTGTCTTTTGACAACATGATAGAACCGCCGATCTGCCAACCCACTCTTGCCTTGAATTCGCCGCCTTCATCTTTCGACAGGTCGGTAAAATTGACCCCTGCGGCTGGTTTTATTACAATTTGCGCCTGCGCCATCATCGTTCCAAATAACAATGCCGATAATAAAATAAACAGGTTTCTCATAAAAGAAAATTTTGCCTTGTATGCACAAGGTGGTTATAAAATAAAAAAGCGCTTCCCAGGGAAGGATGCTACCTACAGGCAATAAAGGGGAGATGTATCAGGATGGTAATGCGGATGGCATGGAAGAATGGAATAATACGAAGGCAATATAATCCACAAAAATGCGGCCTCTGAACAAACTTTTTTCTGCCTGAATTTCCTAATGTAGACAATTGGATATCCAATGTTTTGACACCTTTTTTATTAGTTGTTGCTATTTCTTCCTTAATTTTAATTTGTTGTTAATGTTTGCGTAGCAACTTTTAACCAGCCGGTCTGTTAATTTTAACATTTACTCCTACCCAGCGCTGTTTTTATTCCTGCCCACCCAAACTCTTTTCCGTTATTTAATCACCTGTTATTACACGTTCTATGAATGGAGTATCTGCTTTGTTATTGTTATTGATACTGTACCCTTCATTATTGTACCCGCAGGCAACCACTGATACTACGCTGCAGGAAGCATCCCTGCCCAATTGTATCCGGTATGGGCTCGACCATCAGCCTGCCATTCAGGCTTCATTAATTGATGAAGAGATCACCGAAACAACCATTAAGAACAAACTGGCCGACTGGTATCCACAACTAAACATTACGGCCAACTACCAGCATTACCTGAAAATGCCGGTGACTATTTTCCCCGACCTGAACAATCCCACAGGTCCCAAACGTGAAATACAAACCGGCGTACGTAATTACTCAACGCCCCAGCTGGCATTAACCCAAACTATTTTCAATCGCGATGTATTGCTGGCAAGCCGTACTGCCCGGGATGTTCGCCTGCAGGTCCGCCAAACCACCACCGCCAATAAAATAGATGTGGTAGCCGCTATTTCAAAAGCATTTTACGATGTGCTGCTTACCCGGCAGCAGATACAGGTACTGCAGGAAACCATTACCCGGCTCGACCGGAGTTTGAAAGACGCGTACTATCAATACCAGAGCGGCGTGGCAGACAAGATCGATTATAAAAGAGCCACCATCTCATTGAACAATGCCAAAGCCGATCTGAAGGCCGCTCAGGAACAGCTTACTGCCCGGTATGCCTATCTGAAGCAGCAAATGGGGTATCCTGCCGAACAACCATTACGGTTATCATTCGATACCACCCATATGGAAGGGGCGATTGCCTTCGATACGTTACAAAAAGTGCAATATGAGAGCCGCATAGAGTTCCAACAATTGCAAACCCAGCAACGGCTGTTGCAGGCCAATGTTACATACAATCAATGGAGTTATATTCCCACCTTGTCGGCCTTCGGTTATTATAACGTGGTTTATCAGAACGATGAATTTTCAAAATTGTATGCCCATTCATTCCCCAACCTGTACATAGGCCTTCAATTCGCCTGGCCGCTTTTTCAGGGCGGCAAACGAATGTGGAACATCAGGCAGGCCAACCTGCAGCTAAAGCGAAATGATGTGGAGATGACGGATCTTAAAAATAATATCAACACCCAGTACAGTCAGGCCATGGCCACCTATAAAAGCAACCTCACTGATTTTTATGCCCAGAAAGAAAACCTTGACCTGGCCAGTGATGTATATAACACCCTGCAATTACAATACAAGTCGGGAGTTAAAACTTACCTGGAGGTGATCATTGCCGAAACCGATCTGCATACCACGCAACTGAACTATTATAATTCATTATACCAGGTATTATCAAGTAAAATAGATGTTGAAAAAGCACTCGGTACTTTATCGTACTGATAAAAAGCTAATGCATATGAACAAACAGCTTTCATGGGCAATTATTATTACCGGCGCCGGTTGGTTATTGCCGGCATGTAAAGATGATAAAGCCAAAACCCAACAAGCCGCCCCGCCGCCCGTTCCGGTAAATGTTTATACTGTAGCAAAAGGCAAGGCTGCTTATTATGATCAATACCCGGCTACGGTAACGGCGCTGAACCAGGTTGAGCTGCGGCCGCAGGTGAACGGATATTTGACCGGCATCTTTTTTAAAGATGGGAGCAGGGTTAGAAAAGGGCAGAAGCTATACGAAATAGACAGACAGCAATATGTGGCGAATTACCAGCAGGCCCAGGCCGGTTTGCAGGTGCAGGAAACCAACCTGATGAAAGCCCAGAAGGATGCTGATCGCTACCATGAGCTGGAAAAGCACGATGCCATTGCCAAACAACAGGTTGACTATGCCGACGCTGCCCTGGAAGCTGCCCAGAAACAGGTGGCCGCTGCGAAAGCCAATGTAGCCAGTGTTCAAACCGGGTTACGATATACCACTATCTATGCTCCCTTCGATGGTACTATCGGTATTTCACAGGCGAAACTGGGAACTGCTGTTTCGGCGGGGCAAACCCTGTTGAATACCGTTTCTTCCGATGATCCCATGGCTGTTGACCTGGCCATCGATCAAAAAGACCTGTACCGTTTTGAGCAGTTGCAAAAGAAAGGGGGCACTGCCAAAGATTCTACCTTTAAACTGATATTGCCCGGTCAGGAAACATACCCGCACCCAGGCCAGATCTATTTAATTGACCGGGCGGTTGATCCGCAGACAGGAACGATAAAAGCGCGGCTGGTTTTCCCCAATAAACAAAGTGACCTGAAGGTGGGGATGACGGCGAATGTGCAGATCCTGAACAATGCCAAAACCGAAAAATTACTGATCCCCCAAAAAGCTATTGTTGAGCAAATGGGGGAATACTTTGTATATACCACCGATGGCAAGGCGGCCCATCAAAAAAAAGTAAGCCTGGGCACCAGGATCGGCGACCAGGTTGTTATTAACGATGGGTTGAACGAAGGCGAACAGGTTATTATCGATGGGATGCAAAAGTTAAAAGAAGGATCTCCTGTTCAGATAGGACAGCCAAAGCCCGCAGGCGCGCCCACCGCAGCGAAGTAACATTGTTGACTATTGATTATTTTCAAGAAGCTATTATATGATCGCTAATACATTTATAAAACGACCGGTAACAGCTATAGTGATCTCTATTGTGATCGTAATGACAGGCTTACTGGCGATGGACGGTTTACCTGTAGCGCAATATCCCAATATTACGCCGCCTGTTGTTCAGGTAACCGGCGCCTTCACCGGCGCCGACGCCCAAACGGTTGAACAAACAACGACCACGGCCGTTGAAACGCAAATAAACGGTACACCCGGGATGGCCTTTTTGCAAAGCAACAGTACCAGCGATGGTCGTACCACTATGAATGTAACTTTTGAAGTAGGCACCAACGTTGATATTGCCGCCCTGGATGTGCAAAACCGGGTAAGCGTGGCCACGCCTGCATTGCCCGACGATGTTAAACGCCTTGGTCTTACCGTTCGTAAGCGTAACCCCAGTATCTTAATGCTGGTGGCCATGTTCTCACCCAAAGGAACACACGCGGTTCCCTTCCTTGATAATTTTACCAATATATATGTAAAAGACGCCCTGTTGCGCGTAAAAGGCGTGGGTGACGTATTTACCCGGGCAGATGATTTCAGTATGCGCGTTTGGCTGCAGGCCGATAAACTGGCGCAATTGGGCATTACGGCCAATGAAGTAATTGCCGCCCTTACGGAACAGAACCTGCAGGTGGCGGCCGGTTCAGTAGGCGCGCCGCCGCAACGCTCGGTGCAGGCTTTTGAGTATACTGTGTTCACTAACAGCAGGCTTACTACAACAGACCAGTTTAAAAAGATCATTGTACGGAGTAACCCGCAGAACGGTTCAATTGTTTACCTGCAGGATGTGGCCAGGGTAGAGCTGGGCAAATTCAACTATTCGAACAATTCTTTTGTAGATGGTCGAAGAGCTTCGTACCTGCTTGTTTACCAGGCGCCCGGCAGTAACGCATTGGAAACTGCACAGGGTGTATATGATGTAATGACCCGGTTGAAAAGATCGTTTCCCTCCGACGTTGATTATGTGGTTCCTTTTGAAGCCGTTTCTGTGGTACAGGTTTCTATACATGAAGTAGTACATACGCTGCTGGAAGCATTGGCGCTGGTAGTGTTGGTGGTATTCCTGTTTTTACAAAACTGGCGGGCTACGCTGATCCCGGTACTCGCCATTCCCGTTAGTATCATTGGCACCTTTATATTTTTTATTCCGCTTGGCTTTACCATCAATACCCTTACGCTGTTTGGTTTTGTACTGGCGATCGGTATTGTGGTAGATGATGCTATTGTGGTGGTGGAAGCGGTGCAGCATTATATGGAAGTACAAAAAATGTCGGCAAAAGAAGCCACATCAGCCGCCATGGGCGATATCTCGGGGCCTGTGGTGGCTATTGCCCTCATCCTTGCTTCGGTGTTTATACCGGTAGGCTTTATACCCGGAATTGTGGGCAGGCTGTACCAGCAATTTGCCATTACCATTGCCATTTCGGTATTGATCTCGGCCTTTATCGCGCTTTCATTAACACCGGCTTTATGTACCCTGTTATTAAAGCCAAGCCATATTACCAAAGAGGCAAGGGGCCTTAACAAACTCTTCTTTAAATTCAATGAATGGTTTGCCCGTACAACCAATTCCTATGGCCGTGGCGTAAGCAGCGCTATCAAAGGCGCGCGCTACGTAGTAATATTGCTGGTGTGTATTCTGGTGGGTACCTTTTTGCTGTTTAAAACAAAACCAACCGGTTTTATTCCAACAGAAGATGAAGGCCGCGTATACATCACCTACGAGCTGCCTGAAGCTTCTTCAACCAGCCGCAGTATTGAAGTGTTGACCACCATACAAAACACTTTGAAAAGCATGCCTGCCGTGGCGCACTATGCTGCTTTGGGCGGTTTGAACGTGGTTACCTTTTCAACCAAATCGAATGCAGGAACCGTATTTACGCAATTAAAACCCTGGGATGATAGAAAAGATAAACAACTGCAGATAAACGGGGTGATTGCAGAAGTGCAAAAGAGGCTATCTGCCATTAAAGATGCCAATATTGTAGTGATCCCGCCACCGCCCATACCGGGGTTAGGACAAACCGCCGGTTTTACCTTTGAATTACAACAACGCGAAAGCACGGATGACCTCAAGACCTTTGAAAAAGTAGTACAGAATTTTGTGGTGGAAGCCAATAAACGGCCTGAGATAAACCGTGCCTTTTCATTCTTCACGGCCCGTACACCCGGTTACCAGGTAAATGTAGACCGGGAACAATGCAAAAAGCTCGGCGTTTCCATAGCAGATGTATTCAACACCATGCAAACATTTATGGGCAGCCGCTATGTAAACGACTTTAATATTTATGGAAGAAATTTTCGCGTAGTGGCGCAGGCTGACACCACCTTCCGGGGCGATATAAGCGAATTGCAACGATATTATGTGCGAAATGCTGCAGGAGGAATGATACCGCTGAGTGCAGTTACCTCCTATGCCACCACTGAAAGCGCTCCGCTCATTCAACACTATAACCTGTTCAGGTCGGCAGAAATAAACGGCGGTTCAAAAGAAGGCTATAGTAGCGGTGATGCGCTTACTGCATTACGCGAGGTGGCCGATAAAGTATTACCTACCGGCTATGGGTATGAATTTTCGGGCTTAAGCCGGGAAGAAGTGAATGCGGGGTCAAAAACAGTGTACATCTTCGCCCTGTCTGTGGCGTTTGTATTTCTGTTCCTGGCGGCGTTGTACGAAAGCTGGTCGGTACCCTTCTCTGTATTGCTGGCAGTGCCTATCGGCGCGTTTGGCGCGATACTTACCCTTATTTTTATTCCAACACTATCAAACAACGTATATGCCCAGGTAGGGTTGATTACCCTGATCGGTTTGGCAGCCAAGAATGCCATCCTGATCGTTGAGTTTGCCAAAGAGCGCGTGGATCGCGGGCAGGAGCTCGTTGCGGCTACGCTGGAAGCGGTAAAACTGCGTTTACGGCCCATTCTTATGACCTCGCTCGCATTTATACTGGGTGTATTGCCACTGGCATTTGCCAGCGGCGCAGGCGCCAATGCCCGTAAAACCATCGGCTGGACGGTTTTTGGCGGCATGCTATCGGCTACCCTGTTATCGATATTTACTGTACCGGTGTTGTTTGTAATTATTACACGTTTCTCATATGGCAGACAAAAGCTGGAGGAATTGCGAAAGAAGGAAAGAAAACTATCGGAGTAGCCACGCTGCTGCAATCGTTTTTTTTTGTGCAGCAAAATTGATAAGTATAACCTTTAGGTGATCTGATAAAGGAACTCTTATATTCAGATTTAATACAGCATACATCCCACTGTTAGCTGCAATAGGATTAACTTTTCCCGTTATTGTAATAGCAAACTTAAAAAGGTAGTCAGAATTGACATTACCGTAATAACTACACAGTTATTGCAACCGGGTTAATTATGAAAAAAAGTATTGAAATATGGAAGCTGTTCTGTCTGGCCGGCATTTTATTGCTTTCAATCGGCAAGGTGCAGGCGCAACATGCAACAGATTATACAATACATGCCACTCTTATTTACCGCTTTACAAAATATATTGACTGGCCGGCTAATAAAAAATCGGGTGATTTCATTATCGGGATCATAGGAGATTCACCGCTATATGATGATCTAAAAAGTTTTATTGCCAATAAAACAGTTGGTAGTCAGAAAATAGTTGTTACTAAGGTGACCACTCCGAAAAACTATAGTAACTGTCAAATACTTTTTATCAGTGAAGAAGAAAGCGGGAATTTAAAAAAGATCGCTGAGCTTACTTCGGGCACCCCGGTCTTACTGATTACTGAATACAACGGCCTTGCACATAAAGGATCATGCTTCAATTTTATTACGGTAAATGATCGGCTGAAATTAGAGATCAATAAAAGTAATGTTGAACAAAGGAATTTGCACATTGCTTCTGAATTGCTTGATCTGGCGATAATTATAAAATGAAAAATAAAACCCCGAATACCCAGTTATATGAAAAAGCCCTGCACTGATAAGAAGATACTCTTATTTGCGATTACTATCATGGCATGTAGTATAACCTATAGCCAGGTAGATACCAACAAACTACAAAGTTTGAACCTGAAGGATCTTCTGAACGTAAAGATCACTACAGCCAGCAAAACATCCCAGGACCTGGAGATGGCCCCTGCTACCGTGATCGTGATTACGCAGGAGCAGATCAAACTGCGGGGTTACCAGTCGTTGTTAGATGTGCTGTACGATCTGCCCGACATGAAGGTGGACGATAAAGTGCGGTCGCACCTTCATAATAATTTTGTAATGCGGGGTACTCCGGGGCAGGAAAAATTTGTGATCCTGCTCGATGGGATGCGCATCTCTTCTCCCACGAATGAAACAATGCCCATCCTGGAAAATTATCCCGTTAACCTTGCCGAGCAGATCGAAATAGTATTGGGGCCTGCTTCGGCGCTTTATGGGGCAGATGCAGTGTCAGGGGTGATCAATCTCATTACCAAAAAGTCTTCTTCCAAAAAAGCTATCAGGGTAGATGCCACGTCGATGGCAGGCGCCTACGGTTATATCAACAATACATTATTTATTGCCAAAAAACTGAATGAACACGCCAACCTGGTTGTTTCAGGTCAATATTGTTATAACCAGGGTGTAAATTATTCCAAACTGTATAAACAGGACACCTTGTTCAATACGGCTGCCTACACAACAGGAACGTTTAACACTATTTTCGGCCCAATGACCCCAAAGACCCCTGTAAACAGCAGGATAGAAATGCCATTAAAAGCATACAATTTATATGCATCGTTACAAGTGGACGAATTTTCGTTAGCGATTTTCAGGAACTATGCACAAACGCCTACATTTTATGAAGAGAATCCCAACAATGCCGTTTACAACAAAAATGTTTTTATGGGTCAGGGCATCACTATGGCAAACGCTTCTTATAGAAGATCTTTTGGGAAGGTCACAGCTACCACCTCCCTGCTGGCCAGTGAATATGTGATGAATCCGAAATCGAATTACCGGAATGTTTTTTCGGGTATGGAACCGGCATACAAATATTCTTTTGGTTCGCTGATAAAGGCTGAGCAGCAGGTTGACTGGAAAGCATCGGAAAAATTTAATCTTACAGGTGGCGCTACCTACGAGAGTTTCTATTCCATACCAACCAGTGCAGATCTGGCGGCGCCGGTTGACCCCCTCGGAGACTTACATGGAACTTATATCGGCACAAAAACATATTATAAGCCTGATGGCCTGGATGCTAAATTTTATACGCTGAGGTATCAGAATATCGGCACTTATTTGCAGGTGCAATATTCTCCTGTTGAAAAAATGCATTTCACTTTTGGCGCCCGTTACGATGTTAACTCGAGGTATGAAAACACCTTTAACCCACGCGTAGGAGTTGTTTACAGGCCTACTGATAAAACCACCATCAAAGCGCTTTATGGAACAGCATTCCTTGCGCCTACCACTTTTGATTGTTATGCGTATTACGGCGCATTCGAAACAGCCGATTCGGGAAGATCGTTCCGTGCTAATTTTATGCATCTGCCTAATCCAAACCTGCAGCCCATCACCTCCAAAAATGCAGAGGTAAGCATCAATCACTATTTTACCAATAACCTCAGTGTAACACTTGATGGATATTATACCGTGCTTTCAGGCTTGCATGAATTTGCCGATGATAATAAATCCACCCGTCTATATAACAATATGTTTAATGGAATACCGGTTGGGTATGTTGAAGTATTTGTCAATCAAACCCGGCAGGTAAATTATGGAGGAAGCATTCAGTTTAATTGCAAATATTCCATTGGCAAACTTCTCCTTAATTCTTTCCTGTCTGTAAGCCATACAAACGGATATGACGATTATTCACAAAAGGACCCAACCCTTGGAAAAGTAAAGCTTGAATTTATTTCTCCGTTCAGTATCCATGCAGGAACAGACCTCAAAGCTGGTAAATTCAGCTGTTCGCCCCGCCTGATCCTGCTGGGCAGACAAAACCTTACAGGTATAAGTAATTCAACTACATCGATACGTAAACGGCAAACAATACCTGGCTATGCGCTGATGAACGTTTCACTTAGATATAATATAATAAAAAAATTAGCGGTTTTTACCAATATCAACAATGCGCTTAACCAGCG
>NZ_JBJMLX010000215.1:0-2155 GCF_045805085.1 Niastella sp. | reverse complement strand
TTTTTTTGCAATGTCCTTGCGGGTGAATGACTTAGGTTTTAGGGAGTCTATCATACAATTTTAAGTGAATGCACTAAAGGATAAGCGTTATTTAAACACAATACCCGGTTGCTATTTAGAAATACTTAGTAATTGCTAGTTATTTACTTTGTTTTGCCGCTTCCTTCTTTTCACGTGTCCGTTCCAGCCACTCTTTCTCTGCCTGCTTCATGTCAACACCGGCCTTGGCTAAATAATTGTTGATGCGACCTTTGTATTTTCCAAACCAGGCGTGCTTTTTATCAGATGATTCGGCATCCATGGCATGCTCACGCGCCTCGGTTAACCAGTCAACAATTTGCTTATTTTGTTCCGGGGTTAAATTTGGTAACATCTCATGATACGCCGTTAAGGTAACGTTCAATACGTTGTAGGTCATACCATTTTTAATACCTTCCACCTGCTCGGGCGTGCACAGTTTTGATAATTTAGCCAGGTATTTTGTATGCAGTTTATCCAGTTGCTTATCGGCATCGGCAGTCAGCTTGTCAATAGCAGCCTTATCTTTATCTGTCAATACTGAATCCTTTGTTTTGATGGCTTTGATCTTTGCATTGCGCTCATCGTGTATACTTCCCAGCGCGATGTACTGATCGGCTACAATGGCCGATACCTTTTTATTAAAGACAGCATCCGTGCTGCCTAACGCTGCAACGATCTTGTCGGCTCTTTTTGCAATTACCTCTTTGTAGGCTTCTTTGGTTTGTGTGGGAGCGGTTGTTTGTGCAGAAACCAGACTTACAGACAGCACCATCATTAATATGGCAAGCGTCAACAATGCTACATATAAACTTCCTGTACGTTTCATTATGGAACAATAGCGAAAAATGCACTAACGGACCTATAGCCGAAAGCTCTTTTTCTTTTTAGTTAAGTATGCGTTTTTTTCTAACTATCTTTTTTAAATGATTACGTGTAACGGACCTGTATTCGATAAACAGTATATCGTGTTCAATGGAACTGGTTTAAAGAACGCTGTTTAGTTTGTAGCGTGGGACCTAAGCCTGTCTTGTTGATTTGTGTAGATTTCGCAAGGAGAATGTTTGGTTTGACCGGATATTGCGCTGTGATAATTGCTGGCTATAAAGTGTGCCATATCAAACTATGCGAATAATGTAAGACCGGGCAAGCAAACGCCTCATATGCTTAATCGTTTCAAAATTCCTTCAGAATACAATGGATCAGGATCACTTAACCAATATTAGCATTGTTCTCTGCTTACTATTCATTTTTCCTGAATAAAGGTACATGTGACCCTATCTGAAAACAATGTAAGGTTTCACTAAAATGATGGAACATTTTACTATTTTTTAACAAACGCCCGGAAATTCTTTTCAATATGGATCAATGTGCCTGCAGAACAACACCAGCTGGTGGTAAACCAGGAGAAGTGAATGTTACCTGAATGTTTCCAACTTCGTTTTTTGATTGAATGACGGCGAGGCATAAACCGTTGTAAGCCTTATGGGAGGCAGCTTTAAACGATTCCAAACTGGCGGGGTAACCATTGTCCATTCCGGCCAAGGTTCCTTTACCAACGATTGCAACGGTTATTTTATTGTCGGCATCGGGCACCAGATTGCCATTTTTATCTACAATCCGAACGGTTATAAAAGACAGGTCTTTCCCGTCGGCATGGAGGATTCTTTTATCCGGCACTATTTCGAGCCTTGCAGGTTCCCCTGCCGTATTGATGGTTTTTGTACTAACTATTCTGCCGTTTTTACGGCTTACGGCTTTTAACGTTCCCGGATCGTATTTTACGCGCCATTGTACGTGAAAATCAAGGGGTTGCTTTTTACGAACGCCCAATGAACGGTTATTCAGATACAATTCCACTTCATCGGCATTATTATAATAGGCCCATACATCTACTTCCTTACCTGCTTCCCAGTTCCAATGCGGCAATACATGCAAAACTGTTTTGCTGGTCCACTCGCTCTGATACATATAATAAACATCCTTGGGAAAACCCGCCAGGTCTATAATGCCATAATAAGAACTTCTTGCCGGCCAGGGATATGGTACTGGCTCTCCCAGGAAATCGAAACCCGACCATACAAACAATCCTGATAAAAATTCATATTGTTTTATAATACGCCAGGTTTGTTCGTGG
>NZ_JBJMLX010000214.1:0-7089 GCF_045805085.1 Niastella sp. | reverse complement strand
GATGGCGATCTGTCTGATAAACGCCCATGAACCGGCGGCATCCACTGCGCCCTGCCATGCCAGCACGGTTAAATAATTATAAGCCTGATCGAAGGTAGAATTAACAAGGTAACGGGTACTTTTATCTTTGTTAAGGTATGTTGCTGCCAATGGGCTGTTCAGTAATGACACCCAGTGATCCTGACTTACGGGGCCATTGGTAACGGGATCACTGTCACGAGGGTCGGGCCGTTGGTTGATAAGAGAAAAAACTAATTGAATCGCCCCCTGTGAAGGATCTGTTTGCCAGGCCACGGCCTGGATAGTATAATGGTATCCTTCCTTAAAGGGATACTTAATGGCATAAGCCGTGCCCAGATTGGGAGCATTTGTACTGGCAATCTGGGTTTGCAGGGAGATTGCGCTATCGTTATGATTATAAAGCACACCCCCGGAATAAGGATAATGTTCAACCCCACCTACTTTGAACGGTCCTCCACCCGCATTGAATGTATTGCGTATCTCGGGAAGTCCGGCATTAATGTAACTAATATTTGCGCTTTGTGAAAAGGAATGCAGCGAGAAGAGTATGCCCATGACAAGGACATGCAAAAAGTACTTCATTTGCATAAGATAGAGTTTAAAAGTTTTTGGTTGGCTCAAAATGAGCGTAACAAATCTATGGGTTTTACGGTTACCTGTTTTACATATTTTGCAACATAATATAACGGTAACACACATGTATTATTAAGAATGCATATGTGGTCGAAAAATATTTCCGTGAAATAAAAAAGGCTGTCCGGGACAGCCTCTTACAAGAAAAGAACAGTGCTTTTTTTGTTATAATTTTACCGTTACATTAGCTGTAACCGTGAAAGGCATTTGCGGGCTCAATACGCCCTGGCCAACAAAGTATTTTACGTTAGTGGCGTTGTCTATTTTAACCCCGAGGCGATATCTGAGCGCATCATAGAAAACGGTGCCATTTAATAAAGTGTAAGAAGGCAGCGTGAACACACCGGTTGCAGCAGAGTTAGCCGTAAGGTGTTTGTCAACATAATTGCCACCTACACCAGCGCCCAGTCCTTTTAATTTACCGGTTGGTAAGGTATAACTGATCCAGGCATTGGCCAGGTTAGCAGGGCCGGCCGCAGCAGGACGTCGGCCATTCAACGCCGGAGCTGCCTTTGTTAATTTGCTGTCATTATAGCTGTAGCCAGCCAGTACGTTCAACCCGTCAATGGGGGTTGCCTGTACTTCCAGTTCAAAACCTTTACTACGTTGCGTGCCCTCCTGAACGGTTATATTATAGTTACGTCCATCTTTTACATACACATCTGTGAGGGTCATATTGTCGACCCTGATGTCGTAATAGCTGGCGGTCACTCTCAGGCTGTTGTTAAACAGGTCTAACTTAACGCCGCTTTCAACCTGGTTAGCCTGTTGTGGTTTCAATACACCAGATACTTCAGGGACAGGTTGGGTAACGGGGGCTACGTTGCTGAACCCGTTCATATAGTTGGCGAAAAGGGAGACTTTGTCTTTAACTACCTGGTACACCAACCCGAATTTGGGTGACACCGCCGTTTGCGTGTAACGGGTGTTGGCCAGCACGGTATCTACCGAGTGGTTACGGGTGCCCTTGCTTTCAAAACGATCTACGCGAACACTCAACAGGGCCATTAAATTTCCGGTCACATTCACCTCGTCAGCAACATAGGCGCTGTAAATACCGGATGTAGTATGGTTACGGGTTGGTGCATCCGTGCTGGCGGCTATTTTCTGATCCACTGCATAGCGGGAGATCTTTGTAAGATTTCTGTCATCATTATATGTGCCATTCACAAAATCAAAAACAATATAAGGAGAGTTGTCGTTGTTCACTCGTAAGCGAACATAATCAAGCCCCACCAGCAGGCGGTGTTTGATGGCGCCGGTGTTGAAGTTGCCGGTAAAGTTCTGCTGAATGTCTACAGTGGTATTAATAGTGTTCTGATAGGTAATGTTACGCTCCAGGGAATCATCGGTAGCTTTACGGATGAATTCATATTGGTAATAACCGTCTGACTTACGCGTATTGCTGGATAGGATGGTTTGAGATGTCCAGTTATTGTTTAATTTATACGTACCAATGGCCCGTATATTCGCCGTGGGCGTTTTCATGGTAAGGTCGTTGGTAGTATAGGAACGGTTCCAGGTAAAACCCAATTCATCGGGGGTATGCGCAACGAACTGCCGGGTACGGTTCAGGAAAATAACCGACGGACTGGTCATTTCTGCGCTATAAAATTCACCTGTTAGGTTTATTTTAAATTTATTGCTGGCGCGTAATTCAATAGCAGGCGCGAGCAACAGTGATTTTCTGGATCCGGCATCCTGCCAGCTTCCCTGGTTCTGGTAGGCAGCATTCAAACGGAATAAAACATTTCCTTCTTTATTGACCGGGCCATATATATCGGCTGTAACCCGGCTAAGATTGTAGCTGCCTGCGCTATAGGTGATCTCGCCGCCAAAAGTATCAATTGGTTTTTTCGTTACAATATTAATAAGGCCGCCAAAAGATGTTACAACCCCACCGAATAAGGTAGCCGAAGGACCCTTCAATACTTCAATTCTTTCTACGTTTATGGGGTCCATTTCACCATTTGTTTGCGCCGGTACTCCATCTACCAATGATACTTCAGTCCGGAAACCGCGCAATGAATAATAAGTAGCGCCATCGCTATTAATACCCCGGTTACCCTGAATTTTATATAAGCCAGGCGTGTTCTTTAAAATATTCCCAAAATCGGTAGTGATCTGTTCTTTTATCAGGTTATTGGAAAGAGAAGTGTATACCTGAGGATTTTCCAAACGGCTCAGGGGCATTTTGGCCGCGGTTTCACTGCCATCAGTAAGTGAACGTTTACTCGCAGCGATCACCACTTCCTGCAGGGTCGCGTGATTTTCGGTCAGCATGAAATCAGTTACTAAAATTTCTCCCTCATTAAGGGTAACGGTTTTATCAACGGATTTTAATCCAACTGCTGTAACCCGAATGGTGTAGCTGCCCGGTTTTATGCCCGTCAGTTTGTATTCACCCTGCTGGTTGGTAGCAGTTGCCCATTTTTTATTGGCAATGCCTACCGTAATGCCTTCGGCCGGTTTACCATCGGCCGTCGTTACTTTTCCCTGCAAACTGCCTTGCTGTGCCATCAATGCAGTTTGCAAACCGGTAACAAAAAATAAGAACAGGGTGAAACGTAGCATGATCTTCATTGTTTTTCATTTAATAAGTACAAATGCTATAGGGTCCTATATTTATTTTATCTAAAGCGAATGGGAGGTTTGGGTGGTACCAATAAAAAGAACCTGTTTATACGTATACTACACCGTTTTGGTTCTCCTTCCGTTACAGTGCAGGTACGACAAACAGGTAAATATTTGGTAAGGTTATAATAGTTTTTGCTAAAGCGTTATATATACATTGTTATGGTGGAAGGAGAATTAAATCGTGGTGCAAAGAAAGGGCAGGAAGGCGTTAACGGATTTACGCAATCAGGAAATTGATTTACGAGAAGGGTAACATAACGGATAAGCGAAAGGTATTATTAGTGATTTTTATATGATAAAGAAAAATCGTATTTTTAATTATGAAGTTGTCAGCAAAACATATTCATTCAAAAATGCGCCTGGCAGCCACGATCATCACTAATTCCACTTTCTTCCCTTGCTATTCTCTTACTATTGGCTTACTATTCCCTTACTATTGTCTTACCATTGGTATGCTTCATCCTGGGAGTATCTATGCTTCATCTACGGTGCATCCTGCCTTCACCCATACTGTAACTATACTGCAAACTGCCTGAGACTATACTACATATTGCCTGAGGCTATACTGCGGCACTTTCTGTCATACACTATAAACGTACGGGTGCCAGAGAGTCACAGGCCTGTATAAACAGGGCGACGATCAATTTCGTTCGTTTATGGCAGCAAATTCAAAACTTTAATGAAAAAGTTGAAGAGCTTATCACTCTTGTAGAGGATATTGGGCCGAAGTTTATTAAATGCACATCCATGACTAACTATGCCGCATTTTGATCTGACATTGAGCTATTGGTGATTCACTTTGGGGCGTATGTAGCTAGTTATGGGTCATTGTTGCGCAACTATACACCAAGGCTAACTATTATTGTGCGTTTTTGTTGCAACTATACGTCAAATAAGGTTAAGCTTTCGACCGATGTTTGTTACTGATAGGTCATCTAAGCTACTTATGAGTCAAAGTCAGCTACTGATGAGTCATAGTAAGCTATTGATGAGTCATAGTAAGTTACTTATGAGTCATAGTAAGCTACTTATGAGTCAAAGTTGGCTACTAATGACTTTTAGTAAACTACTGATGAATTATCGGGAGCTACTGGTGAATGATAATGGGCTACTGGTGAATGATAATAAACTACCGATGAATGATAGTAAGTTACTGATGAATGATAATGAGCTATTGGTGTGTGATAATAAGCCATTGATGAATCTTAGGGAGCTACTGATGCAACATTGTTGCAAAATGTAAAACTTTCCCTACATTTGTACCACACTTAGACTAAAACTCAATACTATGGCAGGAAATAACAGGTACGATGTGATCATCGTAGGGGGAAGTTATGCCGGTTTATCAGCCGCAATGTCCCTGGGCAGGTCTTTACGTAAGGTGCTTATTATCGATAGCGGTTTGCCCTGTAACCGGCAAACCCCGCATTCGCATAATTTCATTACCCATGACGGCGAAACGCCAAAAGCGATAGCTGATAAAGCCCGGGAACAGGTACTGAAATATGCAACCGTAAGTATTCAAAGCGGCCTTGCTGTGTCAGCCACCAAAGTGGAGAACGGTTTTGAACTTACTACAGCCGATGGGGCTGTGCTTGCTACCCGAAAATTGTTATTTGCCACCGGCGTGAAAGACCTGATGCCGGCTATTCCCGGTTTTGCCGAATGCTGGGGCATTACGGTTATCCATTGCCCTTACTGCCATGGGTATGAAGTAAAGCAGGAGAGAACCGGCATCATGAGCAATGGCGATATCGGTTTTGAATTTAGTAAATTGATCAATAACCTCACAAAAGAACTTACCCTTTTTACAAATGGCAAATCAACCCTATCTTTAGAGCAGCAGGAAAAACTGCAAAAGCATAATATCGCGGTGGTGGAAACGGAAATTGCAGGGTTTGAACACCGCAATGGTCAATTGGAACAGGTATTGTTGAAAGACGGTTCCGCCATGCCGTTAAAAGCGATGTACGCGAAACCCTCGTTTGAGCAACACTGCGATATCCCCGTTCAATTAGGTTGTGCGTTAACTGAACAGGGATATATAGCCGTTGATATGCTGGGCCGTATTTCTGTGCCCGGTGTATATGCCGCCGGTGATAATACAGCTATGATGCGGGCCGTTTCGCTCGCAGTAGCGGGTGGGGGCATGGCAGGCGCAGGCATCAATAAAGAACTGGTAGAAGAATCATTTTAAATATGGAAATAGTAGCCAACATATTGGTGGGCCTGGTAGCCCTGGAGCATTTGTTCATTTTGTACCTGGAAATGTTTGCCTGGGAAACAAAGGGCAAAAAAGCATTTAAGGGTTCCCTTCGCCCCGAGTTATTTGCACCCACCAAAGTGTTGGCTGCTAACCAGGGTTTGTATAATGGGTTTCTGGCCGCCGGACTCATCTGGTCATTCTTTATTACAGATCCAACCTGGAGTACCCATGTGGCGGTTTTCTTCCTTGCCTGCGTAATTGTCGCCGGGGTTTATGGCGCTCTCACCGCTACTAAAAAGATTTTCTTTATTCAGGCATTGCCTGCCTTGTTAGCCCTGGGCGCGGTGCTGCTGAAATAAGATAATGTGCCGCCATTATTCGTCAATTTGTTGATTAAATGACTGGGCATGATCTATGCTATATATAATCATCGATAGCTATTTAAACAACAACCAGTGGGAAAAATCTATTTTACCTGTTCCTTCGACGATGGCCACATTGCCGATCTGCGCCTTGCAGAATTGCTTGCCAAGTATAATATAAAAGCCACATTTTATATTCCGCGATCATGTGAGTGGTGCTCTAAAAATTTGTCTGAAAACGAGATCCGTACGCTGGCTGATCTGATTGAAGTGGGGGGACATACCATGACCCATTCCATTTTAACAAAGGTCTCTTACAAACAAGCCCGTACAGAAATTTTCGATTGCAAGCAATGGTTAGAGGATGTTACCGGAAAAGCAATTCGCTCGTTTTGTCCACCCGTTGGGCGATTTAGCAAAGAGCATGTAGCCCTGCAACGGGAAGCCGGATTTACTTCTATGCGAACTGTGGAAATGCTTACCCATTCAATGGACAGTGTAAAAAAAGTTCGTGATTTTATAATTCTGCCCACCACCTGCCAGGTGTATAATCATTCCAACATCTCCTATTTAAAGAATAATGTGAAGCGAATGAAATTCGTAAGTTATCTCTCTGCTTTGCGGTTGTTTGATTCCAACTGGGAAGCCATGAGCCGGAATTTTCTCCATTACCTGTATGCGGTTTCCCTCACCCAAAAAGAAGATCATTATTTTCATTTATGGGGGCATAGCTGGGAGATCGGCCAGTATTCCTTATGGCAATCTTTAGAACATTTTTTTAAATCCTTACAGGAGATCGGTGGCTTTGAATTCATCGACAATTCCACGTTGGCGGAACTGGTAAGGCAGAAGAATAAAGATATCGCGGTGAATGCATATTGATAAATCGATCACGCGCCAGCAAGATTTTATATATCTTAAAAACGGGGTCTCAAGAATACGAGACGCCTTTTTTTTATGGTTCAGTACAAATGGTAATGGAATATTTTCGCAGGCCTTTCAACAAGTCCAATTCACTATCACAAGCACTTTAAAGCAGGTGATCTTTTTCAGTATGGCTTCCATTTTGATATTATCGCCGGTCTCCTCCGCTTTTTTTGATTGGGTATTTAGTTGTTCTACCAGTTTTTCCAGCTCCTTGTTGTATTCATGAAAATACAATTCATACAAACAGAGGCTGCCTTTTGAAGCAACGGTCTTCAAAAAGCTACCCCGGGGTAAGCAGCCTTG
>NZ_JBJMLX010000213.1:0-11131 GCF_045805085.1 Niastella sp. | reverse complement strand
TAAAGAAGTTATGACCAATCCTTTTCAAAATGATCCCGATAATAAAGGAATTGGTATAAAGCTGTTGAGTTCTTTGGCACGGGTAGGTATTGGTTTTGGATTGGGAAGTTTAATTGCTATTCCCCTGGGTTTTGTTTTAGGGAGCAGCCGGATAGCAATGAATATCATCAATCCCATTGTACAAATATTAAGGCCAGTGTCACCACTGGCCTGGTTTCCACTGGGGTTGGCCATTTTCCAGGATTCACCCAAGGCCAGCATCTTTATGATATTCATTTGTTCTTTGTGGCCAACGCTCATCAATACATCTTTCGGCGTTTCGAACATTCCGCAGGATCATAAAAACGTAGGCAAAGCCTTTGGGTTTTCAGTTTGGAAATACATTACCAAAATAATGTTGCCCTATAGCTTGCCACATATTTTTACAGGTTTGCGCTTGTCGATCGGTGTGGCCTGGATGGTGATCGTTGCCGGTGAAATGTTATCGGGTGGAATTGGACTGGGGTACTTTGTTTGGGAAGAAGGTTTTAACGGTGGCAGTGTAGGTAAAATTCTGGTGGCAATATTGATCATCGGCACCGTAGGATTATTGCTTGACCGGTTATTCACTGGATTGCAAAAGCGATTCACCTACGCGGTGTAGTTAATTTAATTAGTAAAGCACGTAAACCGACGAACAATGAGCACAACAACCACAAAAATAGCAACACAAGATATTGCCGACTCCATTTTGGACCCGGTATTAACACCGTCAACCGCAATTAGTATCAATAATGTTACAGTAAGTTTTAAAACACCGAAAGGGGCCTATACAGCGGTGAAAGAAATTTCCCTCACCGTACAAAAAGGAGAGATCGTTTCCCTGATCGGCCATTCCGGTTGTGGTAAATCAACCCTCATGGGTACAATCAGTGGTATGGTTAAACCTTCCCAGGGGGAAGTAATAGCTAATGGTAAGCGAGTGGCTGGTCCGGGACCCGACAGAGGCATTGTATTTCAGAATTATTCTCTGTTACCCTGGTTATCAGTATACAGGAATATTTATGAAGCAGTGGACTCGGCATTAAAGGATTTGTCGAAAGCAGAAAAAAAGGAACTGGTAGAACGCAATTTGAAAACCGTGCATTTGTGGGACCATAAGGACAAACTACCCGGGCAGTTATCAGGTGGAATGAAACAACGGGTTGCCATTGCACGGGCTTTCGCAATTAACCCAACCATTTTGTTGCTCGATGAACCGTTTGGCGCGCTCGATGCCCTGACGAAAAGTAATATGCATGTGGAGTTGCTGAAATTATGGAACCTCGACAACCGGGAAAAAACAATCGTAATGGTTACCCATGATATTGAAGAAGCCATCTTTTTATCAGACAGGGTAGTGGTAATGAATGACGGACCGGCAGCTACTATCAAAGAAATTGTATCGGTTCCCCTGGCAAGGCCGCGCAATAAAAAAGATATCGTACATGATCCGGTTTATATGAACACGCACGACAAATTACTGAACCTGCTGATCGATAAGTTTTCAATTGATGATATAAAAGAATAAGCTGAATGGTCAATGGCTCCCCCTCCACCGGAGGGGGCTGGGGGGAGGCCTGCAACATAAAATTTTAAAACAGTATTAATAAGGAATTTATGAATCAACCGCTGGCAAAGCTGAACATTTTTTCGGGAAAGGGTATACAAATGCGCACCTTTCACATTACCTGGCTTACCTTTTTCTTTTGCTTTTTTGGCTGGTTTGGTATTGCGCCATTAATGCCGCTGGTACGTGAGACACTGCACCTTACCAAAGAGCAGGTAGGTAATATTACCATTGCGTCTGTATCGGCTACCATTATTGCCCGGTTGGTCATTGGCCGTTTGTGCGATACATTAGGGCCCCGCTTATCATATACTATTCTGTTGGTGATCGGTGCAATACCAGTAATGTGTATCGGCTTTGCCAATAGTTACGAATCGTTTTTATTATTCCGGTTGATCATTGGGATCATAGGCGCCTCCTTTGTGATCACGCAGTTTCATACCTCAGTAATGTTTGCGCCCAATATAGTGGGTTCAGCCAATGCGGTAGCCGGCGGTTGGGGTAACCTGGGTGGTGGTGTTACCCAGATAGTAATGCCGTTGATAGCCGCAGCTTTTGTAGGCGCTGGTTATATTGACAAAGGTAACAGCTGGCGTATTGCCATGATAGTGCCTGGCGCTATCTTATTGGTAATGGCATTTGTGTACTATCGTTTCACCAAAGACACGCCAAATGGTAACTATAATGAGATCAAACGCCAGACAAAAGAAAAAAAGAAAGGCACTTTCACTATAGCATTAAAAGATTACAGAACCTGGATCCTGGCAGTTGCCTATGCAGCCTGTTTTGGCATCGAGATCACCGTTGATAACGTAGCTGCCACCTACTTCGTAGATAATTTCAAAGCAACACTCATAATGGCGGGCGCCCTGGCCAGTGTGTTTGGTTTTATGAACCTGTTTGCGCGGGCGCTGGGTGGCATTATCAGCGATAAAGTGGGTAAAGCATATGGGTTACGCGGAAAGGGGATCTTGCTGGCAGGCTTTTTAGTAATGGAAGGATTTGGCATCGTGTTTTTTTCCAATGCAGGCACGTTAACACTGGCCATTGTATCTATGTTAATATTTGCCCTGTTTCTGAAAATGGCAAATGGCGGAACGTATTCCATTGTACCATTTGTGAACAAAGAAGCCATAGGCAGTGTGGCTGGTATTGTAGGCGCCGGCGGTAACATAGGCGCCATGCTGGTAGGCTTTCTGTTCAAATCTAAAAACATTACGTATTCACAGGCATTTTATTATATAGGCGTTGGCGTAGTGGTAGTAGGTGTGCTGGTTTTATTGACGCATTTACGTGCGTCACAAAAAACAGGCGCCGCTACAGAAATAAAAGACGAAGCCGCTTTAGCCAGAGCGTAGTAAGGAAATATTATCGGCCTTATCTAATATAGCATAATCATGGGAAATCATAATTCAGAATCGGTAACTACTACTTGCAGCTATTGCGGGGTGGGTTGTGGTATAGTGGTAAACAAGGATAAAAAGGGGAACATTACGGTTGAAGGCGACAAGAATCATCCGGTGAACAAAGGCATGTTGTGTAGCAAGGGCATGAATCTGCACTATACCGTGAATGATAAAAGCGACCGCTTGTTGTACCCGCAAATGCGCTATAACAAGAATATGCCCATGCAACGGGTATCGTGGGATGAAGCGCTGGACCGTACGGCTGCCGTATTCAGAACTTTCATTGATAAGTACGGACCAGATTCTGTTGCTTTTTATGTATCCGGCCAATGCCTTACCGAAGAGTACTACGTGATCAATAAACTGATCAAAGGATTTATAGGAAGTAACAATATTGACACCAACTCCCGGCTGTGCATGAGCAGTGCGGTGGCTGGTTACAAGATGGCACTGGGCGAAGACAGTGTGCCCGGTTGTTACGATGATATTGAATCAGCCGATTGCTTTTTTATAACCGGGGCTAATCCTGCCTGGTGCCATCCTATTTTATGGCGCCGTATAGAAGCGCATAAAGCGGCAAATCCGCATGTAAAGATCATTGTGGCCGATCCGCGTAAAACAGATACCTGTTCACTGGCCGATGTGCATTTGCAACTGAATCCCGGAACGGATATTACACTGAACCACGCCATTGGCCGCTTGCTGATAGAGAATGGGGATGTTGACCTTGATTTTGTAAAGAACCATGCCGAAGGGTTCGAGCAATATAAAAAGATCGTTTTTCAAAGAACACTGGCCGAAGCTGCAGAGATCTGTGGCATAGATAAAGCCCTTATCATCCTGGCGGCACAACACATTGGCAATGCCAAAGGATTTATGAGCTTGTGGACGATGGGCCTGAATCAAAGCGCAATAGGGGTGAACAAAAACCTCAGCTTAATAAACCTCAACCTCATTACCGGTCATATTGGTAAACCCGGTTCTGGTCCGTTTTCATTGACCGGGCAACCGAATGCCATGGGTGGCCGGGAAGTAGGCGGGTTGTCGAACCTGTTACCTGCGCATCGCGTGCTCACGAATCCCAAACACCGCGAAGAAGTAGAAAAATTCTGGGGCGGAAAGCAAATTTCTCCCAAGCCTGGCTTAACAGCTACGGAAATGTTCGATGCCTTGAATGAAGGCAAATTAAAAGCTATCTGGATCATCTGCACCAACCCGCTGATCAGTTTACCCAATGTGCGGATGGCTGAAGAAGGCTTGAAGAAAGCCAAATTTGTGGTGGTGCAGGACATAAGCAACAAACCCGAAACCCTGAAATATGCCGACGTTATTCTGCCCGCCGCTACCTGGACGGAGAAAGAAGGCACCATGACCAACTCTGAGCGTCGCATATCATACCTGAATAAAATAGTTGACGCGCCCGGCGAAGCATTGCCTGATGCAGAGATCATTTGCCGCTTTGCGAAAAAAATGGGTTATCATGGTTTCGATTATGAAAATGCATCCGCTATTTACGACGAACATGCCCAATTGACCGAGGGCACTAACATCGATATCAGTGGATTAAATTATAGTACGTTAAAAAACAGGAGGTCAGTGCAATGGCCGTATCCGAAAGGAGAAACAGGCCAGGGCACTGTACGCTTGTTTACCGACAAAACATTTTATACCCCTTCTGCCAAAGCCGTTATTCACCCGGTTCCGGATGAAAATACCAGCGAAAAACCGGATGGCGATTTCCCCTTCATTCTCACTACCGGCCGGATCCGCGATCAGTGGCATACGATGAGCAAAACCGGTAAGGTAAATAAGCTGAAACAACATATTTCGCAATCATTTTTGGAGATCCATCCCGATGATGCGCGCCGGCTGCATGTAAAAGATGGTGATATTACAGTAGTAAGCTCACGCCAGGGCGAAGTACGGGTAAAGGCGCAGGTGTCAACTTCCATAAAGCCAGGAGTGGTGTTCATTCCCATGCACTGGGGCAAGATCCTGAACAGCGACCTGAACCGTGCGAACAATGTTACCAGCTCGATGGTAGACCCCATCTCAAAAGAGCCGGATTTTAAATTCTGCGCCGTACAGGTAGCACCTTATAAAAAGCCCCGTCAGCGGATCGTGATCATCGGGGCAGGCGCAGGGGCGTTTGGATTTGTGAAATCATACCGCGAAATGAACAAGGAAGATGAGCTGGTGATCTTCAGCAAAGAGAATTTTCCTTTTTACAATCGCGTGATGTTGCCCGATTATATCAGTGGCACCCAAAATTGGGAACAGCTGATTAAAATGAAAGAATCGGAAGAGCCCGGTTACAATATCAAATTATATAAAGGCGTCAGTATAGAGAAAATAGACCGCGAGAACAAATGCGTAGTCGATTCAACCGGTCGTACCACTTATTACGATGTGTTGTTGATGGCAACAGGCAGCCGCGCAGCTATGCCGCGTAATGTACCTTCTTTAAAAGGCATATTCACCATGCGCAGCCGGACCGATGCCGATGAATTTAAAAACCATGTGCCTTCAGATGGACACGTGGTGATTGTAGGCGGTGGATTGCTGGGGCTGGAGCTGGCCGCTTCTTTACGCGAAGTAGACATAAAAGTTACCATCATCCAACGCATTTCGCGTTTCCTCGACCGACAGCTCGATCCGTTGGGAAGCCAGTTTTTGCACGAGGAAATGGTTGACCAGGAATGCGATGTTTATTACGACGATGAAGTGCAGCTGTTCTATGGCCGTACTGAATTAACCGGCATTCGCTTAAAAAGCGGAAAGGTGATAGATTGTAATGCCCTGGTATTTGCTATTGGAACGGTTCCGAACATCGAGCTGGCAAAAGAAACCGGTTTGCATTGTCAACGGGGCGTAATTGTAAATGAGCGCCTGCAAACCAGCGACCCGAATGTATTTGCCATCGGGGAGATTGCCGAGTTTGAAGGTGTGTTGTATGGTATAACTGCAGCAGCCGAACAACAGGCGCATGTGGTGGCCCGCTATCTGCAAGGCGATATTGCCAGCTACTACAAAGGCAGTCTGTTCATGAACATCATTAAAATTCATGGCTTCGATCTGTGCAGTATAGGTATACCTGAATGTCCGAATGATGATTATGAAGAGATCATTTTCCTGGATAAAGCAAAACGGTATTATAAAAAGTGTATCATTCACCAGGACCGCCTGGTAGGCGCCATTTTGATTGGTGATAAAAGTGAGTTCCAGGAATTCAGGGAATTGATTGCCAACAAAATTGAGCTGAATGAAAAACGACTGCAATTATTACGCAGCGGAAAAAAAGCCGAACCGGTATTAGGCAAGCTGGTATGCAGTTGCAACAACGTGGGCAGTGAAAACCTGAAAAATAAGATCAACGAAGGTTGTACCGACTTCAAACAATTGTGTTCATCAACAGGGGCAGGTACCGGATGTGGATCTTGTCGTCCTGAAGTGCAAAGGATTCTCGAAGAAACATTGGCTAATTCAACGAATGCTGTGTTTGTTAAGTAATGAAGTTTGTAAGTTATTAAGTTAATACAATGAGAAAATATCATCATATAAAAATAAACTTACCTGGTGGAATCATGGCCGCTGGTGATCTGCATACCTGGATGGAAGCGGCAGAACGTTGTGGTGTAGATCAGGTACAGTTTGGGAACCGCCAGCAATTGTATTTCGTGGCCGATAGTTCAAACGAAAAAGAGTTTCGCAAAGAGCTTGACCAGCTGGGTGTTTTTTATGAAGCCAATCATGATGATTATGCCAACATTTTAACCTCGTATGTGGCGGAAGATGTATTTCAAAATGGCAACTGGTTAAGTGAAGGGGTATATAAAGATATTCTGGGTATGTTCGATTACCGGCCAAAAATGAAGCTGAACCTGGTTGATGCCAACCAGAGTTTCATTCCCTTCTTTACCGGTAATATCAATTTTATTTCATCACCGGTAAATAATTACTGGTATTTATATGTGCGTTTCCCCAAGACCACGGTGATTTATTGCTGGAAAGGATTGATCTATTCCGACGATATTCCCCGCATTACCTGGTTGCTGGAAGAAGCAATGGCAGCCAATCCCACTTTAACGGATGGCGATGCGTTGTATGAAATGGTTCATAACAAACAGTTATTTGTAACGCAACCGGTTACCAGCGAATTGGCTATTCCCAAATTCGCGTTGCCCTATTATGAAGGCTTTAACCGCTATGGCGAAAAAACATGGCTGGGTATCTACAGACGCGATGAATGTTTTCCTGTTTCGTTTTTGAAAGACATTGCCTCCCTGTGTTTGAAAACCAAAGTAGGGCAGTTGTATGTTACGCCCTGGAAATCGCTTATTGTAAAAGGTATTGCGCAAAACGATCGCACGGCATGGGAATACGTGTTGAATACGTACCGCATCAATGTGCACCATGCAGCCAATGAACTGAACTGGCAGATAGAAGACCTGAGCGAAGAAGGACTGAATTTAAAACGATACATTATTCGTCAGTTTGATAAAGACGATGTGCGTACGCACGGACTTAGTTTTGCTATTAAAACCAAATCCAAATCAGGTCTGTTTGGTTTGTTTGGGGCGGTAGTAATAGCCAAGCAGCAGAATGCAAGCCGTAATAAAAGTGCGGCCATGAACCGGTACGACATCATGTACACCAAAGATTTCAATCCCAACTCGCGCGAATATATTTTATTCAGAAGTGCGGTGCAGAAAGAAGAGCTGGGTGCTTACCTGATCTCACTCTGCAAATATTTTTATGAGCTCACAACCGAAGCAGATAAGATATTACACAACGTATATCGGCAGGAAGTGGTACAGGAGCCGGCTACCAAAACAGCCATGAATGTAGCCGTTATACATCAGTGTAAGCACTGCTTTACCGTGTATGATGAACAGTACGGCGATAGCATAAATGACATTGCGCCCGGTACCCCATTCGATCAATTGCCCGCCACCTATCAGTGCCCCGTTTGTGAATCGGCAAAATCGGAATTTAAGGCGGTAAAGGCCGAAGGGGCAAAAGCCATAAACTAACAATAGTTAATATACATATTTAACAGGCTGTTTTCTTCCCCAAATTGTGACTTATAGTAGGTTTTCAGCGTTTTGCAGGTTCGCACCCTTATCTTTGTTTCATGAAACCTACTGTAACTATAGAATATTGTCCAAAATGCGGATGGTTGCTCAGAGCTGCTTATATGGCACAGGAGTTGTTAACCACCTTTGCAGATGAATTGCAGGGGGTGTTGTTAAAACCCAGTGAAGTCAGTGGCCGGTATACTATTTGCATTGGGGAGCAAAAGGTTTTTGATCGTAAAGAAATGGGCGGTTTCCTTGAAATTAAAGAAGTGAAGCAATTGGTGCGCGATGTGGTGGCTCCTGGCAAAAGCCTGGGTCATGCAGACCGCAAAATGCAAGACTGATTGCTTTGATTGATCACCTTCCAGTATATATAGTATGGAAAACTTGTTGGGTGTAATTTTATGTGGTGGCGAAAGCAAACGCATGGGCTCCGATAAGGGGTTGTTGCCGATTCGTAATACCATTTGGGCTAAACATATGCACGAAAAACTGGCCATGTTTCACCTGCCGGTGGTATATTCGGTGAATGAGCACCAGGTGCATACTTATGTAGAAGAGATCTCCCCAGAGTTGCTGGTAGTAGATAATGCCGAGGTGGAAGGCCCGTTAAAGGGACTACTCAGCGTTCACCAGCAATATCCCGATAATGACCTGCTGTTACTGGCCTGCGACATGCTGGATCTCGATGCCGGTACTATTCATTTTCTGTTGCAGGAATACATGCGCGATAATCAATCAGATTTTTATGTTTATCAGGATGTAGATTTTGCCCAGCCTTTTTGCGGTATCTATACCCGCACGGGGTTGGAAAAAGTAGCCGGGCGCATTATGATCGGCCGCCTGAAAAACTATAGCCTGCAAGCCATCTTCGACGAAGGCGTAACATTGCGTTTACCCATGCGCACCCCGCACGTTTTTCGCAATTATAATTCCAATGCAGATATTGAGAAGTTTTTTGAGCACCCCATTATTCCGGCTCCCTGATTAAGCGAGTTGGCAAAAGGCAGAGGGCAGAAGGCAGAGATGAGATCCCGCAATAAGGGCTTTTCACGTTTGCCGTTTCACGATTCAAGACCTCCTCAGCCCATCTTTTTCACTAATCCCCCTAATATCCGAATTCCCCTCTCTACAGAATCGCTCCACGGTTGCCCATAACCAATACGCAAATAGTTGCTGTAGCGGTCGCGCATGGAAAATATTCTACCCGGCGCTACGGACACCTGGTATTTGATCGCTTCCTGGTACAATTGATAGGTGTTTACTTTTTTGTTCAACTCCAGCCACAATACAAACCCGCCTTGCGGCCTCGATATTTTTGTGTCGGGCGGAAAATGATCGATGATGCCCTGAACATATCGCAGCTGTTGCGTGTGCAGGGCCGTACGTAATTTTTTCAGATGATAATCGAACCGGCCAATACCCAGGAAATGCGCCATGGTATGTTGGGTAATGGTAACGCCGCTGATGGTATGCCGCATTTTTAACCGGATAAATTGTTCTTTAAATCGGCCCGGGATCGTCCAGCCGATGCGATAGCCCGGCGCCAGTGATTTGCTTACAGAGGAACAATACAACACCCACCCTTCGGTATCATATGTTTTGCAACAACGCGGCCGGTGTTGACCAAAATACAATTCCCCATAAATATCATCTTCGATCAGGGGTATACGGTGTTTGGTGATCAGTTCCACCAATGCTTTTTTATTTTCATCGGGCATACAACAGCCAAGCGGATTGTTAAAGCTGGGCACAAACACACAGGCTTTGATGTTTGATTGTTTAATGGCTTCCTCCAGGTAGTTCAGATCGATGCCGGTAACCGCATCAGTAGGTATTTCAATCACATGCAGTCCCAACGATTCCATCACCTGGAAAATGCCAAAGAAAGTGGGTGATTCAATAGCCACCGTATCACCCGGACGCGTAACTGTTTGCAGCGATAATGACAGCGCCTCCATACAACCAGCCGTGATCACCACATCATTGGCATTGATCTTTCCACCCCAGTTAAAAGCCATGCGGGCAACCTGTTTACGCAGTTCCAAATTCCCCTGTACATCCTCGTAATTAATACAACTGCCGGCCGAATGACGGAACGCATGCACCAGCGATTTATTCAGTTTGGCGGCAGGGAGCAGCTCCATGGCAGGCGCTGCCAGGGCCAGGTTGGTAATATCGGTGGCGCTTAATTTTTTAAAAACGGCAACTACCATTTCATCAACACTGATGGTTTCAGCCATGGCTTCGGGTTTGGCAGCAGCGGGCATGGCGGGAAAACGTTTCTGGTTGAACCGTACATAATACCCCGACTTGGGGCGCGCCTCGATCAGTCCTTTCCCCTCGAGATAATAGTACGCCTGAAACGCCGTGCCCATGCTGATGCCATATTCCTCGCTCAACATCCGAACCGAAGGCAGCTTGTCACCGATCTTCAGGATCTCGTTATGGATCATCTGCTCCAGGCTCCCGGCGATCTGCAGGTACAGGTGGTCGGTGCCGGTTAGTTTGTTTTTATTCATGGGCTTTTTAGATCTGATATAGCCCAAGTTACGAAAATTGCATCTGTTTTAGGACGAGCAGTCGGCAAACGGCAAACGTGAAACGGCAAACCGCGACGCGGCCAGGCAACTTCTGAATCGGAAAACACTTTCTTTATTACTCTCACCTTTATTAATCTGTCAACTTCGTCAACCCTATCATTTCTAAGTTCTTACCTCAACTTCCATCCCTTAATCCCCTTATCAACAAGTTAACTGGTCAACCTGTCAACCCCCTCAGTACTATGTCCCATCCTAAGGTTATCTTAAGGTCATCCTAAGGTCATCCTAGGGTTATCTTAGGGTTTAAACCCTGGGATGAACCTGAGATAACCCTGAGAATACCTTAAGAAAACCTAATAAAATAAGGTCCCATAAAGAGGCTATATGAAAAGTATTTTATATATTTAGGTACAAAAACTACTGTTTATGGCAATAAGTAACAGCGTGTTGTTAAAGTTGCTTTCGGGCCAGATGAATAAAGAAATTGTGTTCAAGCAATATGGCGACAAAACCGTC
>NZ_JBJMLX010000212.1:0-4326 GCF_045805085.1 Niastella sp. | reverse complement strand
CTCCTACCAGTGGCTGGACGCAAACCTCCTACACCTACAGCGTTCAAACGCCCTGGAACCTGCCTCAATCTGACCGGTATAGTTATTCTTCCGGCGAACATCATTTCTGGATCAATAATGGCGATGCCTGTCAGTTTCAGGGTTGCAGTACCGGGCCCCGCTCAGAATTACGCATGAACAATGATTATACTTCAGGCAGGCACCAGTTTGAAGGCGATATATATATTGTTTCCGGTTCTGACGGTACAGACTTTATGCAGGTATTTGGCGGCGTTACCAATGCCACCTCCCTCCTGCTTAAAATTACAGCTGCCAGTGGTGGCACCATCAGGCGTTACGATAATGAAAAACTCATGACCAGCGCGTACAACAAATGGATACATGTGAACGTGCAACACGATGCCGACAATGGCAAAATATATGTATACCTGAACAATACCTTAAAAGGCACGTTCGCCGACCGTGGCAATGCGAACCATTATTTTAAATGTGGCGTGTACAATATTTCAGGCTCCCGGTCTGAAACCCGTTGGAAAAATATCAAGTACTGGAAAAACGGGCCGGTAGGGCAATAAAAATCAGCCATACAATTTCAGGCATAAAAAAATCTCCCGATGCACCGGGAGATTTTTGCATTGATAAACGCCCACATCACCAGTTCTTTTCCTGTTCCTCGTTCACTCTTTCTAACTGTTGTGTGGGCGGGGTTCTCCAGTTAATATCGTATCGAACAAAGAATAGGAGCCAGCCGGTTCTTGCCAAACGCATTAAATAGGGTTGTGCGGCTATCAAAAAAACCGAGTTGAAGATGAGCCAGTAAAAGAACCGGTTATCCTGTAACGAAAATCCAATAAGCACCCACCAGGCTACAAAGGTGGCCACGCTTAACGCTATTGATGCCGCATAACTTACATAGCTTGATCCATAATAAAAACCAACCTCGATATTAAATGGCTGTCCGCAAACCGGACATTCCCTGTTCATTCGCATGGTTGTCTTCAATGCATACGGGTTCCTGTTCTCAAACATATCGCCTCTTCTGCACCGGGGGCATTTGCATTTAAAAAGATTGAGCACACCGGGCTTTTTATCTGTAGATGTTATATCTATAGTCGCTTCCATATTTTAATTTTTTACGTGTTGTTTTCTGAATACTTCGGGTGTTACGCCTTCATACTTTTTGAAGAATTTTGAAAAGTAGGAGTTGTCCATAAATTGCAGCGCTGTGGCTATTTGCGAAATACTGAGCTTTGCATTTACCAGCAGCCGCTTCGCTTCCAGCAATACCCTGTTGCGGATGAGCTCCCCGGCTGAACGGCCGGTAACATCCTTGCACAGCGCATTCAAATGATTGGGTGTTATGTATAGCATGGCCGCATAGTCTTTCGTCAGCTTCTTTTCTTTATAATGCTGATCGATCAACTTTTGAAAGTTGCGCAATACAACGGTGTTGTAATTGGTGGTTTGTTTGGTTGTATCCGCGCCGGCGTTCCTGCTAACCAGAATGAACAATTGCACCAATGCGGCCCTAACCATATCATCTTTTAATGGAGCAGCGGAGTTGCCTTCGCGCACGATCCCTTCCAACAGGTCCTGTATGGCTGGTCTTACGGGTTCAGGCGGCACGATCACCTGTTCCTGTGCTATGCCGGAAAAGAAAGTGAATTGCTCCAGGTAGCGGGGTTCGGCTAAAAAACCGGCGATGTATTGTTCTGAAAAGTTCACGATAAAGCCGTCTGGCAGCCCTTCAAAATCCCAGCTATGCACCTGACCGGGGATCATGAAATAGAGTTGACCGGGTTCAACCGGAAAATAAACAAAATCTATGGAATGACCGCCCCTGCCGCCTGAAAAGTAAACAAGCTGGTAAAAAGAATGCTTATGCGGAAACCGCAGGTCTTTATGTTCCTCCAGGTAATGGGGAAAGTGATCTGCCATGAAGTCTTTCGGCGAAAACCGCGACTCCTTTAAGTTATGGATGCTATATGTTGGCAGATGCTGGTTCGACATGGCCTTTAATTATAGCACAAAGCTATAAAAGACCTACCAGCAGCAAGGGTGCTTTTTATGGGTTTTATGGTACTTTTTACTGATTGAGGAGTTTTTAAAACATCCCAAACACTACTACGGCTTCACCATTTGTCAGCACTTTTTTGGCCCCGGTCTTTTCATTATACAAATTACAGTTGAACTGGGCTTTTACTATCACATTATAACTACCTGCAAGATCTATAAATTCCGTGGCGCTGATGATCTTGAAGGCGCTGCCCGTTTGGTCTTTTGTACCGGCATCGCTACTCCAAACATTATCATTACCATTAGTGCCCGGATTGCCACTGGGGTCGGTCCAGGAGACAGTTATCCCATCAATAGTTGAAATATCTGCCGTGTAAGGATAAGAAGCAGGAGCAAAAAAGGCTTTGAACTGGGCTGTTGTAGCAGACAAATAACCGTGCATGATACCTTTACCAATGCTAAACTCGGTTTTACCTGCAGGTAAAGGCGCGGTGGTACTAGACCAGTTAATGCCGCCGCCAAAATAAACATCATCACTGCCGCTCATGCTCTCGCCAGGTTCATAATCAGTGGTTGTGGAGGTTATGTTTTGGGTATAGTTTGTGCCATCGATGGTTGCTTTATAATAAAAATCGCCGGTAGTATTGCCACCGCCGCCACCAGTACCACCGGTACCGGCAGTTGCTACCAATACAGGAACCAAACAGGAGCCACCGCCAATAGTTAGGGTAAAACTGAAAACACCGGCCCGGGTAGGCTTACCAACCCCATACAGGGTAATTACCTGTGACCCCGTTGCAGTGAAATTTCCGGCACCCACAAATGAAAACCCATTTGCAGCAGCTGTTGAATAGGTCCAGTCGCCGACTTTGGTAACATTTACTGTAACTGTTATCAGGGCATCAGCAGCCAGGGTTGTACCGGCCTCAATTAAACCGGTTACTACCGCATCGGAGCAATTGTTGCCTGCCGGCACCAGTTTAAACACGGCCGTTCCGCCGGAAGTACTGCCGCCGCCGCCACCGCCTACTGTTCCACCGGAACCCAGGGTATCCTTAGACATTTCTTTTTGACATCCAATATTTGCTAATAATAAAAGAAAAACGAGAAGGTGGGTCAGGGACAATGTTCGGCTATTAAACAGGCGCACCATATAAGGGTCAGTTTGGGGGTTATTGTTACTTTAGCAACAAAGATAGTAAATGGGGATGACCCAAACCGCTATGATTTACCCGGTGGAAATATTATTTTGCGCCCATGAAAACACCCTTATTGCTCCTTTTCCTTGCTCTTGGTAATTTCGTGCTGGCGCAGGATAAACCAGATTCGCCCGATATGCGCAGCCTGGGAATTAGCAGCAACGACACAACTGACCGCTATATTTTTGCCGACACCGCCCTGATCCGCGTTTCACCTGATACGAAACAAGCTCCCATAGACACCCTGTTTGCCGGTGATAACATCACCGTTACCGGAGTAACTACCAACAGCCTTACCATCCGCGGGTTAAAAGGCCCCTGGCTGAAGATCAACTACTCCAAAAATGGGGCACCCAAAAACGGTTACATCTGGCAGGGACTGGTAAGCTGTACGCCCCTGCGCCGTGGCGATGTAAAATTTGTGTATGGCATTGAACGCCGTGCCGATAGTATTATAAAAAGAGACAAGGATACCATCCGCCGGTTCCTGGTACGGTTGAAAGTAGTACAGGAAGGCAAGGTGCTTGCCAGCCGATCGTTCATCACCTTTGATGATGAAAGCGCTAACTACAGCAGTGGAAAGATCATGAGCGGCATGGGACTTACCAATGTACAGAACATCATTACACTTGAATTTTCCGGCGACGCCTGCGGCATTTCAACCTACGACTATTACTTTGCCTTTACCAAAAGCAACCAGTTGCTCCGCTTCCCTGATAAAGAAAATGTAAGCGATGCAGGTAGTTTCTACCACTCCGAAACCTTTACCTTCCCCAGCGAAAAAAATGGAAAGCCTGACACGATACTCTGGAATAAACTGGTTGAAGAAGATACTGAGAAAGTAGACAAAAAAGGTAATCCGATCCTGAAAGTAACCGAGAAGAAAAGCGCTGTATATACCTGGGATGGCGTGAATGAAAAAATCACCAACTCCGCTCAAAAATAACAGATCAAAAACTCTTTAAAAGCCCTTCCCGATAAATCGGGAGGGGCTTTTTTATTAACGACTAACTATAACGGATACTGTTTCTAATTTTATATGCGCAATATTTAAATATTACCTGAACTGGTAAAACCAGTTACATTTGTTCAGCACATATAAACAAACCTT
>NZ_JBJMLX010000211.1:0-6020 GCF_045805085.1 Niastella sp. | reverse complement strand
CGCCTGCAAATGGTTGACATAGACGGTCGGTTCACCTACAGCCATACGCTTTCTATAAATAATGATAACAATACTATTACGGTAGCGCCGCGGCTGATCACCGACAACAGTGAGATAAAAGTTACACATGCAGCCAGTACAAAAACTGCCGTTATTCAAATTACAGGCATCGATGGCAAGGTATGGTTAACCCAACCTGTTGCCAAAGGCAGCCTGCAAACCACCATTAACACGAATTGGTTGGTCAAAGGAAATTACCTGGTAGTGTATAGTGGAGATGGAGCACGTACTGCAGTCCAAATAGTGAAACTATAGGCAGAAGGTACCAGATACAAGAATCAAGGCACAGGAATTTACAACTCAGGTTTCCCGAATATTACCGGAGACTCCGAATGTTAAGACTTGTGCCTTGCACCTTGTGTCTTATGGTATTAGTTCTTTTATTTTTATTTATTGAAACACCAGGTCGCACTGGCTGCTTTCATAAACAATCTCAACGGTCTCCGCGTCGATGCAGGTTTAATAACCCGGCGCCTGCACCATCACAAAATTCTTATTCAGTTCACTCTGCGGTATGGGAAAGATATAATACTTGTTGTCCCATACCCGGGTAGAAGTTCTTGTTTTTACATAGAAGGCAGGATCTGATAAACTATTTCCATCCAGCACATTCATACCGGTAAAATCGCCGCCCTGTTTGCCTTCAGGTGCATTGGCAATTTTCCACCGGCGAATATCAAAAAAGCGGCAACCTTCATACGCCATCTCGATACATCTTTCCGTTTGTATCTGTTTACGCATTTCAGCCTGTGATAGCCCTGGCCCAAGATCCGGAATCCCCCCTCGGGAACGAATTTTATTCAAATAAATAAGGATATCTGGATGGCCGGGCTGAGCTTCATTCAATGCTTCTGCATAATTCAAATACAATTCTGCCAATCGAATATACATAGCCGGGCGGGCAACATTCCCGTTATCGTTCGATAAATTTCTCGCTGGATTGGTATGCTTGCGCACCAGATAACCGGTCCTGGGGAACTTTGTTTCACTGCCATTTGCATTCCCTGAGTTACCTGTTGGCCAGAATTGCACATACGTTTGTCCGGTCTTGGCAACAAACGGAAGAGTAGCACCATTAAATGTAATGGTATTATAAAAACGCGGCTCGCGGTTTACATACATGTTGCTGGTACCAGCTACATAATACCCTGCTTTGGCTGTTGCCGTAAAACTGTTCTCATTATAATTACTGCCGGCTTCATTGATAGCTTTGCCATTGATCATTCTGAATTTATCAACCATTTGCTGCGGCACTGCCAAAGCCGCATTAAACGCAGTACCATTGACAGCCCTTGGCGCCGCATCATTTTCCCAGGTTTTATAAACGGTAACCGCACGTGTCCAAATACCTTCGGTGCTCCAACCGGTAAGGAAAAGATCACGATATGACTGGAAGGCTGCCACAAACGGATCGGCATTGGATACTTTGTAAAGACTCTTTCCATTGACAATGGCATGATCGATCGCCCGTTTGGCTGCAGCCGCTGCTATGTTCCATTTTCCAGCGTCATAGCACCTGTATTCATCAATTGGTTGCCATCTTCATTTTTAAAGTTGTCAAAATCAGGGTTACCATTGTATAACGGACTGGCATCAAATAACAGCACCTGTGATTTAACGGCATCTATCACCAGTTGATTGATGCGTCCGGCCTGGGTGGCATCTTCCGTACCACCAGCTCCCAGGTATTTATCGGGCACCATCGCATAAGCGGAATCCATTTCGCTCAGTACATAATCAATACACTCCTTCCAGCTGTTTCGTGGTAGCTGGTAGTCGTCGTTGTACTTGCCTGGTTCATCACCCACCAATATAACCGGCCCGTATAGTTTCATCAAATTCCAGTAATAATATGCGCGCAAAAAACGAGCTTCACCTTTATACTGAACCATCAATTCTTTACCATTGGGTTCCTTTAGCAGGTTGGTCTCACTGTTATCAATGTGCTGAATAAAGATATTTGCCATGCGGATCCCCTGGTAATGGCTCGTCCAGAGGTTGATGGCGTTCGCCGGATTCAACAAGCCACTTGCCTGTACGGTGGCGCCGGCCGGCTCAAGTTCTTCGGTAAAACCAGCCCAATAGCGCGCCGAGCCCGCTGTATTTGCCCAGGGATCAACCAGGGTGCCGTACACCGAGGCCAGCCAGTTTTCAGTTTCTGATTTGTTTTTAAAAATGGCATCGGTAGAAACAAGGTCCTTGGGCACCCCGTCGAAGTATCCCTTCTTACAACTGGCTATAGTTGCAAGCAGAAATATTATTATAAAGTTGTACTTCATTTGTAAATGGCGTTTATCGTGAATGGTGAATGGTCAAATTTAAAAAGTAGCTCTCACTCCAAAATTGTATGCCTTGATATTTGGATAGTACCCACCTCTTGTAACAGTGGTAGAACTGTTACCGATATCATTCAATTCAGGGTCCCAGAACTTCCATCTTGAAATGGTGACCAGGTTGGTACCGTTTATAAATATCCGCAGGTTTTTGATCCGGTTCCTGTGCACCATCCTGGCTGGTAATGTATAGCCCAACTCGGCGCTTTTTAACCGGATGAAATCAGCCGGATGTAACCACCAGTCGCTCACCAGGAAATTCGAAGTGGGATCCAGGTTACTATTCAGGCGCGGATAGAACGGATGCGGATCGGGGTTATCAGGCGTCCAACGGTCTTTTACAGCAGCATACAGATTGCCGCTGTTTGCCCCATTGTTAAAGGGAAGGGTGCCATCACCGGCGCCATACAACAGCCATACTTTACCGGTTCCCTGTATAAACGCGCCGAGATCAAAACCTTTATAACCAAAGGCAATATTCATCCCATACATCATTTTTGGCGTTCCATTGGCATCCACACGCGATATATCAAAACTGTTGATGACGCCATCACCGTTCAGATCTTTATACTTGATATCGCCCACCATCGGCGTACCGGATTGTTTGGCCCATTTATCAATTTCTTCCTGGCTATCAAACAAACCAACAGCGGTATATAATTCTTTTGCATCCACTTCATGTCCCTTCCATTCCATCCAGGGGTATGGTTGAGGAGGAAGTCCCTCCTGCAGGTTTTTATTTTTATTATAGGTAAAAGTACCGGTGAATGTAAGCCAGGTTGTTTTGGTAAACGATTTGTTATACGAAAGGCTTATATCAACACCTTTGTTCAGCACAATGCCGATATTACGAACCGGGTTTACGGAGCCAAAACCAGAGATGCCGGGAATGGTGGCATCGGCACGCAGGATATCTTCCCTTCTTTCCCGGAACAATTCCGCGATCAACTTCAGATCATTATTCAGGAAATTCATTTCAATACCCAGGTTATGCCGGTATGAGGTTTCCCAGGAGGCATCGGTAGCAATTTGAGACTGAGAATAACCAGCATAGTTAGTCGACAGGGACGTTGGCGTACCAAACTGGTAAACTCCGGCAGCTGCTTTGGTCAGCATATCAAGGTATAAAAACCGGTTACCACTATAGCCGCCATTACCAGTTAAACCATAACTATAGCGTAGTTTGAAATAGGATAACACACCGGTGAGCGGCTGAAAGAATTTTTCACCCGATATTATCCAGCCCAACCCAAAGGAAGGAAAGAAACCATACCGTTTCGATGGAGCGAAATTTTCAGAACCGGTATAGCCAAAGTTACCTTCTACAAAATACCTGTTGTTAAAGCCGTAGGTGGCACGGCCGGTCAATCCACGATTGCGGAATGGTATGGCTCCGGTGAACGTAGTAGCATTGGCATCCGCATACTCCGACTGGTTGAACAGCAACAAAGCGCCCACCTCGTGTTTTCCGCCAAAATTGGCTGAGTAATTCATTGAAGCTTCAGAATACATCCGGTGATTGGTTGACCGGGCAGATGAATATGAGAGCAGGTCGTTGGGGGTGTTTATAAACCGGGTAATAAGATTGCCGGCGGAATCGCGGCCTTCTGCATATACCATAGGTGCAGCACGCGCGGTAGCCACCGTGGCGCCGGTATACACATCGTAAGAGAACAAACCCGAAATAGACAATCCCTTTATAAACATGCTCAGGTCCTGCTTTATCCTGATGTTCGGGCGAATGCTTGCAGAGTCGTCGTATCCCGAACCAAAACCAAAGGCAAACCGGGCTGGACTGCTTGTGCCACCAGGTGTTCCAGGCCAGGAGCCGTCTGAGTAGCGTGCAGGGATAATATGAGGTGGTACACGTAAAGAATATTCAAACAGGGTGTTCGATTCATTGTCCACAGCCGAATTATAAGGACCGTTCCGTCTGTCAATGATAGTGGAGATACCCAGATCAAGTTTGGTGGTACCCGTTATATTCACACCAACGTTAGCGGTAAAATTATAACGATGAAAAAAAGACTTCGTATCATAGTTCTCGTCTTTATAAGGTTTTATCATCCCGGTTTCGTTATAGTAGCCGCCTGAGATATAGTAGGTGGCTCTTTCGGCCCCGCCACTTACGTTAAAGTTGGCGCGTTGTGTTAGGCCGTGATCGCGGTACAATTCTTTTTGCCAGTCAGTATTTGGATATAGATCCGGATCAACACCACTTCTGTGCAGTTCAATTCTATCAGCTGTATAAAATGGATCACGACCACGGGTTGTCAGTGATTCATTATATAATTCCATCCAGGTGGGCGCATCGAGCATTTCAGGCAACTGAACGAATTGAGTGAACCCCGAGTTCACTTCCACGTTGATGGAAGGTTTGCCGGCAACGCCGCGTTTGGTATTGATGAGTATAACGCCATTAGCGCCACGGGTACCATATACCGCCGTTGATGTAGCATCTTTTAACACAGTAAAGGTTTGAATATCTTCCGGGTCAACATCATTAAAACTTCTGTCGGGCACTCCATCGATGATGATGAGCGGCGTACGGGTACTGGTGCCAAAAGTAGAAACCCCACGTACCAGCACACTGGCGTTATCTGCCCCAGGACCGCCACCGCGGGAGGTTGTAATGATGCCGGAAATGCGTCCGGCCAGCATCCCGGCAATATCCCTGGCCGGTAGTTTCAGGTCTTCAGGATTTACAGTAGCCTGTGAACCCACCACGCTCACCTTCTTTTGCTGGCCATAACCAATCACGGTTACTTCATCCATACTACCAGCAACAGGCGATAATTTTACATTCAGGTCTACCCGGTTTTTTACCGGTTGTTTATCCATGCGATAACCGGTGTAAGAAAATTCAAGCGAGTCGGTGGGGTTTACAGTTATGGTATAGAAACCGTCTTTATTGGTGGCGGTTGCTATAGTAGTGTGGGTTATGCGGATGGTTGCCCCGTTTAAAGGTTTATCAAGTTCATCAGTAACTTTTCCGGTAACCGTTAAAATGCGATCCTGGGCAAGAACGGCCGAAGCCAGGAAGAGAAGTGCGGTCAATGGTAGCAGCAAATACCACCCGCCCATACGCAATGGCGATTTTTTCAAGATCATAAGCGTTAGTTTTAAAGCAGGCTATTTATCTAAGTGTTGGTAAAATGAATGGTGGCAGGGCATATGGGTGCAGACCACCCTGGTTAGGAGTTTGTTCATGACAAGCGGTTTTTAGCGTTAGTTGAGGTATATATGTTCTACATAACAAAATTGAAAGAAATATTCGAAATTCCAAAAAAATTATGGGTTATCATTCCGGAAAGCCTGTAAATGGTTCATTTTAAGGCTAAAGTGAAAAATGTAGTAGTAGATTAGTCGGGGTTATTATGTAGGGCTTATTGATGTAGCCTGGGTACAGATACAACCTGCACTGGATTGGCCTGGGGAATGCTTCTGGTATAGCTTATAACCTGCACTGGACTACTCTGGAGGGTGCACTGATAGAGGGGCCAGTGCAACGGATCAAGTGAAAAAGTTGGGGACCAGGTTGAAAAGTTGGGGACTTAGGATAAGATTAGATACGACCCCATGAAAAGAGCACATTTCTACCAAAGATTGGCAAAAGTTGTAAACTTT
>NZ_JBJMLX010000210.1:0-27912 GCF_045805085.1 Niastella sp. | reverse complement strand
GTTAAACAAAAACGTTTGCACACACCTATTGATAAAGAACTACCCTGGACAAGCATTGCAGAAGCTGCTGAATTGCTGGTGCAGCAACAGGTAAATGGGAAAATTGTTTTAAAGATAGTATAGGGTTTGCTACCTTAGAAGTATGACAGATAAGGAAATGAAACCGATCTTTTTTGCCAAACAAGCTGATTTTAGAAAGTGGTTACAGAAAAATCATAAAAAGGAAACTGAGTTATGCGTAGGATTTTATAAGGTTGGCAGCGGAAAGCCCAGTATGTCCTGGTCTGAATCAGTTGACGTAGCTCTTTGTTTTGGCTGGATTGACGCCGTTAGAAAGTCGATAGATAAAGACAGTTATCAAATTCGTTTTACACAACGAAAATCAACGAGTATATGGAGTGCGGTCAACATTAAAAAAATAGAAGCGTTAACAAAGGCCGGACTTATGCACCCTGCCGGACTGGAGAGTTTTGAGAAAAGAAAAGAAAGTAAGTCCAGGATATATTCTCACGAAAAAGACGAAGTAGCATTACCTGAGGATTTTAAAAAGCAATTTAAAGCAAACAAAAAGGCCTGGAACTACTTTCAGGCACTCGCACCTTCCTATAGAAAATTATCAACACATTGGGTAATGAGCGCAAAGCAGGAAACGACTCAAATAAAAAGACTAAACCAATTGATCTCTGACTGTGCGGCAGAAACGAACAGGTGGAAAGACAATAAGTACAAGAAATCATATACAAAACAATGAACAAAAACAAACAGGCTTTTCAGCACGACAGGGCTGCGTTTTTGCACAGGGGTGTTGTACAGGTACAAGCTTAGTTAAAAGACCGTCTGAACTCCAGCGGAGAAAGGCTGGTTTTTGTTTTAAACAGTTTACTGAAAGATTGCGGATGTTCGAAACCCAGCGTATAAGCTATTTCACTCACGGATAGGGTAGTGGTAGATAATTTTTCCTTCGCCTTTTCGATCAGTTTATCATGGATGTGCTGCTGCGCATTCTGGCCGGTCAGTGCGCGCAGCATATCACTTAAATAACTGGGCGACAAATTCAGGTTTTCAGCAAGATACTGAACGGTCGGGATGCCCTTGCTTAAAGCCTGTTCATTGTTGAAGTAACCCGCCAATAGATCTTCCAATCTTTGCAGCAAATCGTGACTGACGACCTTACGGGTAATGAACTGGCGATTATAAAAGCGATTGGCGTAATTCAGCAACAACTCAATTTGGGCTATAACCACATCCTGGCTGAAGTCATCTATCCGGCTGTTCAGTTCCTGTTCCATGATCCTGAAAATAGACATGATGGTGGCTTTCTCATCTTCAGAAAGATGCAGGGTTTCGTTGGTTGCATAAGAAAAGAATCCGTACTGACTGATCTTTTTAGCTACGGGATAGCCTAAAAAGAAATCAGGATGGATCAGCAAGGTATACTCAGAACATACGGCTTCCTCGTTTTCACCGCCGCCACCCATGACCTGGCCGGGCGCAGCGAACAGCAAGCCTCCTTCATCGAAATCATAATAACTCTGGCCATATTTTAATTTACCGCCCAATTTGGGCTTGTAAGAAATTTTAAAAAATCCCAGTACATGATGCGGGTACGGCTGGTTTGATCCCGACCAGGAAGGCGCTTCATGGATCAGACTGATCAATGGATGCTTTGGTTGAGGCAGACCAAATGCGCGATGGGCATCGGACAGAGTCTCAAACTTGTGTACGCTATTTTCCTCTTTTTTCATGTAAGATCAAATTTAAGAATAACCGGCAACCATTTAAATTACCGGTTATGAACAGTTATTATTTAGATAAAGCCTGGGCTGAACTGGAAACGGCATCCCATTTTTCCCAAAGCGCCAATCGTTCTTCATAAGCAGCGCGTACCCATGGCAGGTTTTGACTGCCCAGGTTGAACCGCAGGGGAGGGTTTTCCTGATCTATGATCTGAAAAAGCGCTTGTGGGGTAGCATTCGGATCGCCTTTTTCCAGATCTTTTAATCTTCCGAAAAATTGCGTTTTAAGATCCGAGTATATTTCCATGCCCGGCGCAAATTTCAAAGAATGCTCACTGCCAAATTCCGTAGCGTATGCGCCCGGTTCAATAATGGTTACTTTAATTCCAAAGTCTTTAACCTCGGCAAACAGGCTTTCGTGAATAGCCTCAAATGCCCATTTTGTAGAGCAGTAGTAGCCGATTACCGGTAGGGTCACATGGCCAACATTGCTGGAAGTGCCCAGTATATGTCCGCCGCCTTGCTTCCGAAGCAACGGTAAAGCAGCCTGGATAACAGCCAGTGCGCCGAAAACGTTGGTTTCGTACATGGCTTTAACATCCTCCACACTCGCTTCCTCGATAGTGCCAACAAGTGAATAACCGGCATTGTTCAGCACAATGTCCAACCGCCCGAAATGGGCATGCGCCTGGTTTACGGCTGTTGCAGCCTGGCCAGGCCTGGTAACGTCCAATTCAAGGGTCAATACACTTTCACCATATTTTTCTTTAAGTGCGGCTAAACTGGTTACATTACGTGCCGTGGCGGCAACTTTATCGCCACGTTCGAGGGCTGCCTCTGCCCAAATGCGCCCAAAGCCACGCGAAGCTCCGGTAATGAACCAGACTTTGCTATTTTGCTGATTTTTCATGTTCCTTTTGTTTCAATTTTTGATAAGGCAAAAATCAGAAGACGCCACCTGCCGGGCGTAAGCTAATCGAGTACTTTTGTAGTCTAATTGCGGATTTTATGACTGGTTCAGAAAAGTATACAATAAGGCATTAATAAATGAGAAATGTGATTTAAGGTTAAATATATTTGGGAATGATAAAGAAATGCTCAAAATGTGAGGCCTCTTTTGCCTGTAAGAATGATGCAAGAGGATGTTGGTGTGAGAATATCAATCTGTCAACGCAGTTGTTAGCCTATTTAAAAGAAAATTATGAGAATTGTCTTTGTCCCAAATGTTTGAAGGAATTTGAAAAATTAAACAAATTGCCGGCTAATGATAAAATTTAGTGCTCAGCACCAGGAATAAAATAGTGGCGCCGCCCGTACTTTTAATATATTCCCTGATGGATCTGGTAGCTTCTACCAGTTGATTGCTAACCGTGCTTTTACTGATGTTTAGCTTTTGCGCGATCTCTTCATAACTTAATCCCTCCATGCGGTTCAGCAGATATATTTTCTTTCGTTGCGGTGGCAACTGTTCAATGGCCTGGTTAATGAGATGCATGCTTTCACGGAAGTCCAGCGCTTCTTCAACAGGATTTGAAATGGCGGCTTGTTGCACCTGAAGCCACATGTTCTCGAGTTTTCTGCTATCGCCTGCCACTTTTTTGAAATGATCGTACAGTTTATTGGCGGCCATCGTATACAGGAACGAGGCAAGGTCTTCGATGTCGGTAGCCATTTCTTTTTTTACCCATAACTTCAGGAATACCTCCTGCACTATTTCCTCTGCAACGGATTCCGATTTCGCTTTTTTGACAACAAACATCCAGATGCGCTGGCTAAACTGGTGGAAGATCTCCGTAAATGCCGCTTCATCACTTTGGGCAATCCTGGAAAGTAATTCCCTTTCCTGATATGGTAAGTTCGTTGGGGTGATCATTTAATACTTTTTTTGCCCGGCCGGAAAACTGTAATTTTTTTTTAGGATTAATAGTGTGATCTTTTTCGGCAGTCGTCAATTATATAGCAAAGTTACCGGATTATTCTTTTGGTAACTAAATGCAAGCCGTTTTATCCAAATTGATATTATGAGTGAAAGCCAATTAAAGCTGCGGTATTTACTGGATCAACTGACAAATAACGAGATCACCAGAGCCGAATTTGATGAGCTGTTCGCATTGGTGAACAGGGGTGAGTATGAAGAAGATATAAAGGCTTTGCTGTTAGATGGCCTGTCAGGTGATCCTATGCCTGAAGTAATGGAACGGGAACGTTTGAATGCGGTCCTGAACGGCATTATGATGATACGGCCCGCTGAACAGGATAGAACCGAGGCACGGGTTCGGCAAATGATCTTCTGGAAACGGTTGGCTGCGGTGGCTGCAATCGTTCTGTTGATCGGTACTGGTATATGGTTTGGTTTGATCCGTACCCCGAAAACAGACCTGGTTACAAATACCCCAAAAATTACTCTTACAAATACTAAAGATATTGAGCCCGGCGGCAATAAAGCCATTCTTACATTAGGAGATAATTCTACCATTGTGCTCGACGATGCTGCAAACGGACAGTTGGCGCAGGAGGGAAGCAGTAAGGTGAATAAGACAAGAGATGGTTTGCTTTCCTACTCACTCCCAACTGGTAGTGAGGGGCATGGGGAGGCCGCAATAACCTATAATACTTTAAGTACTCCGCGCGGCGGTCAGTATCAATTGGTATTACCCGATGGAAGTAAAGTGTGGCTGAATGCTGCGGCTTCTATCAAATTCCCTACTGCTTTTGCAGGGAATGAAAGAAAGGTGGAAATAACAGGCGAGGTGTATTTTGAAGTGGCAAAGGATCCGAAAAAGCCATTTAAAGTTACTATTCCCGGGGGAGCTGCTGTTGAAGTATTGGGCACCCACTTTAATATCAATGCTTATGATGACGAACCGGCTGAAAAGATCACTTTAATTGAAGGAAGAGTGAAGGTGGGCAGAGGGCAGAGGGCAGAGGGCAGTGAAGAATCAGTCGTGCTGGAACCTGGTGAACAGGCCATCGTATCCCAATCATCCCATTTATCCCAACCCATCCCAGTTCAGACAGAGGATGTGCTTGCCTGGAAAAACGGGTTATTTCATTTTGAAAATGTTGATATAAAAACCGTAATGCGCCAGTTAAGCAGATGGTATGATGTTGAAGTGGAATATAAAGGAGTCATAAAAACCGAACCGCTTTTTATAGAGGTGCCCCGCAATACAACTTTATTAGAGGTATTGAAAGTACTGGAAACAACTGCGGATCTGCAGCTCAGGTTAGAGGGGAAAAAAGTGACTGTTCTGTAAGTACATAAAAACCAAATATATGCTTATGCCATTTGAAAGGACATTCTTCAAAACTCATCCGCCAGGATAACGAATGAAATGAACGGTGGCGTAGAACAAGCTTACGCGATTAGAGACTCCGCCATTAGTCGGGGTACCCCATTTCACGTTTGCCCTTTTCACGTTTCACGCCGCAGGCTTAACCAAAAGAAAACCGCTCCGATGGCCGTCGAAGCGGTTGAGGTCCCGATAACATCGGGACAGTCAGGTTAAGTCAACATCGATTGTGTCTCTTATTGTTTAACCAAACAAATCAAAATTATGCATTTTACTGCATGCTGCAGCCCCTTTTTGCGTAAAATAGGGGTTGGGCGAAAACAATTGCTTGTGATGAACTTCTTATCAATCTTTCTACTGGTTGCCTGTTTGAATGTAACAGCCGGCGTGTACTCCCAAAAAGTTACACTGTCGGGCGACAACATTCCACTAAAACAGGTATTAAAAGAAATAAAAAAGCAAACAGGTTACACCTTTGCTTATCGTGGCGTGTTGCTGCAAAAAGCCGGTAAGGTTTCGGTTCATGTAACGGATGCTTCTGTCAAACAGGTGTTGGATCTCTGTTTCCAGGGCCAGCCGCTTACTTACTCCTTCTTTAATAACAACATTGTGGTTATTAAAGAAAAGGAACAGCCTGCGCCTGCACCGGCGCCTGAACCTGCACCGCCGATAAAAATTACCGGGAAGATCTATTCTGAATCAGGCACTCCGTTGGTGGGCGCTAATGTGCAGGAAAAGGGAAAAAGTTACGGCACCAGCACCAAAGAGGATGGGTCGTTTGATATTACTGTTGAAGGCCCGAAGTCTGTTCTCATAGTTTCCTATGTTGGCTTTGAAACCAGGGAGATGAGGGTAGGCGATCAAACAGACATTACCATAAAACTGGCGATGTCTCCGCTCGCAATGAACGACATGGTGATCATTGGTTATGGAACGCGTAAGAAAAGCGATCTGACCGGTGCCGTGTCCAGCATTAAATCGGCCGATATAACCAAAATAGGCGGTAGCAATGCCGCCGAAGCATTACAGGCAAAGGCGCCTGGCGTGGCCATCCTTAACCAGGGCGGTCCCGGTGCTGCTCCCAATGTATTTGTAAGAGGATTAGGTACCAACGGCGACGCAAGTCCGCTTTATGTAGTAGACGGGATGATGGTATCGAGTATCGCTTACCTGGCGCCCGGCGACATTGCCTCCATGGAAATTTTAAAAGATGCTTCTGCTACTGCTATCTACGGTTCACGCGGCGCCAACGGGGTGATCCTGGTAACAACCAAAAAAGGACGAATTGGTAAACCCGTTGTTACTTTTAACGCTTCGCAGGGTTTTCAATTCCTTACCCGCAAATATGATGTGGGCAATGGCCGCCAGTATGCCGAACTGGTAAACCTCTTTAACACCAATGCCGGCAAAGCGCCTGTATACAACAACCTCGATTCAATTGGCGCAGGCACCAACTGGAGAAAAGAAGTTGTTCAGAAAGGTATTGTACATGATTATCAAATGGGCATATCGGGCGGTTCGGAAAGTGTAAAGTATAATATCAGCGCTTCTTACCACAAGGAAGATGGTGTGATAAAATATACGAGCTTCGATCGCATAACACTACGCGCCAACAACGAATACAAGGTGAGCAAACGTTTAACTATTGGTCACAACCTGTCGCTGGCCAGTAGCCGTTATACGGGCACAGCCCAATGGAATGGCGGTCGCGGCCTCAATTCCATCTATCGTATTTCGCCGTTGTTAACAGCTCGTAAACCCGACGGCACTTTTACCCCCGGTCAGGATCCCGATATCATCAACCCGTATGCATCGTTTTATCTGAACAAAGATGTAAGATCAAAACCGTTGCAATTTGTAGGTAATGCCTACCTGAATTTTGAAATTCTTGATGGGCTTACCTTTCGCAGCAGCTATGGAACCGACTTCACCCTTGGCCGTATAGATGCTTACACGCCCGCTTTTAATATTTCAAGTCCTAACCAGATCCAGGCCAGCAACTCAATACAGAACGCATATGAAACAAGATATACCTGGCTTTGGGAGAATACCCTTGATTATAACAAAACGTTTGGCCATGATCACCAGGTAGAACTGTTGGCTGGTTATACGGCGCAGAACTATGATTACAACACGCTCGACGTAACCGGTTCCGGATTGTTGTCTACGGCTGACGATTACAGGTATGTAAACGCCCTGCCTACCACCAGTCTCAGCTGGACCAACAGCGCCAATTTGCCTTTCAGTGAATCTATTCTCTCTTACCTGTTCAGGGCTAACTATACTTTTAAGAACCGTTATTTTTTAACGGCCTCTTATCGTGCCGACGGTTCTTCAAAATTTGCCAATGGCAAGCGGTGGGGATCCTTTCCTTCTGTAGCGGCCGGCTGGCGGGTATCTGAAGAAGAATTCCTGAAAAACGTTTCCTGGATCAATAACCTGAAATTACGTGGCAGTTGGGGCCAGATAGGGAATAACAAGATCCCGAACTATCAAACCTACAGCACGCTTACACAGGATATGGTTTACTCAGGCGTATTTAACAGCGCGTTTTATAACAGCGCTACCATCACTGCCGCGGCCAACCCCGATATTACCTGGGAAGTGGCAGAGCAAACCGATCTGGGCGCTGAATTTGCCACACTCAATAACCGGTTGAAACTGGAGTTTGATTACTACAACCGGCAAACAAAAAATTTGCTGTTACAATTGCCTATCCCTGGCGGTAGCACCGGTATCTCAACACCGGCTTATACCAATGCAGGTACCGTGCGCAACACCGGCTTTGAATTTACAGCAAGCTGGGACGACAAAATAGGCGACTTTAACTATGGCGTCCGGTTTACAGGAAGCGCCAATAAGAACAGGATCCTTGACTTCCATGGCCAAACCGTATATACCGGTGACTGGATGGTGCCTTCCACGCATATCTCAACCAAAGGAATGCCTATCGGCGATTTTTATGGTTATAAAGTGGCCGGTATAGCACAAAGCCAGGCCGAGATAGATGCCTTGAACGAAAACGCCGTTAAGCAATCAGGTGTTGCCGGTAAACAATTCTGGAGCGGACTAAAACCCGGTGATCTCATATTTCAGGACCTCAATGGCGATGGCGTTATTGACGTAAAAGATAAAACAGATATAGGTTCTCCCCATGCAAAATTTATTGGCGGGCTTTCCTTAAATGCTTCCTGGAAAGGATTCGATGCCGCCATTGACCTGATGGTTAGCTATGGCGCCAAAATTTACAATGCAACCCGCAACCAGTTCCTTAGCTCAGGCCTTTCGAATATGAACGTGGAGTGGCTCGATTCATGGACGCCCACTCATACCAATACCAGCATACCCCGCTATGCAGTGAACACTTCAACCTCACAGCAAAGCGATTTTAATATTGCTGATGCAACCTATTTCAAAGCGCGTTATATTGAACTGGGATATACATTCAATAAAAGTATACTCAGCAAACTGGCAGCCAGTAAACTGCGGGTGTATCTCAGTGCTACCAATCCTTTCTATATAACCAAATACAAAGGCTTTTCACCGGAAGTGTCCAACTCGTATGGCGTGTCAACCATGGGCGACGACTTCCGTACGTACCCTGTATCAGGAACTGTAAAAGCAGGGTTGAATGTAACCTTCTAACTATTTCAAAATTTAATGAGATTGAAATGAATCATCCATGGCAAAATTTTCATTAAGACATATAAGGCAAAGAAAATTTTGCCATGGTAAGATCCATCTGGCTAAAACTCAATAAAAAAATTTCAGATGAAACGATTAGCTTATATAAATCTATTACTGGCCATTTGGGGAACAGTATCGTGCAGCAAAAGTTTTCTGGATAAAGCGCCGCAAGCCGTGCTTTCAACGGCTACCATTACCTCCGATACCTCAACGCTGGGTATGGCTGTGAACAGACTATATGGTTCACTGGCCTGGCGGGAATATACATTAGGTCGTCAGCAATGGAGTACGCATGAACTGTGCGCCGACGATTATATTCCCGGCTCCGACGCCAATATGAATTTCTTTCAGAACTACAGCTACCAGGCAGACAATGGCTATGTTCAGCAGTACTGGGACAGGACCTACCAGAACATTCACTATTGTAATGTGGTGATCGATAATGTGGGGACTGTAGCTAAATCAGCACCGGCTTCGGCATTGTTATATGAAGCGCAGGGGAAATATTTTCGCGCATATTATAATTTTGATTTAACGAATGTATTTGGCGATGCACCGCTTCGCGATCATGATCCTTCAGCTGCTGAATACAACATTGTAAAAAGCCCGCATGCCGATATTATAAAGCTGGTTATTGCCGACCTGAAATTTGCCAGCGCCAACCTGCCTACGCGGCAGCAATGGGGCACAAGCAACCTGGGACGCGTTACAAAAGGCACTGCACAGGGATTACTGGCGAAGGTTTACTTGTATGAACAGGATTATACAAACGCCAAGCTGTATGCCGATTCGGTAATTAACGGCGGCGAATACAGTTTATACCCCAACTATCGGAATTTGTTTAGTCCCGATCAGTTGTACAGTTCTGAAAACATGATGCCTGGCGGCTATATTTTCAACAGCGCCATCTGGTCGGGTCGCTGGTATAATCCCTATCTGCAATACCAGGGATTGCCGGCCTTTGCCAATGGGGTAATATATCCATCAGACAAACTCGTAAATAGCTATGAAAGTGGAGATCCCCGTTTGGCAGCTACTATTTTTACAAAGACCGATACTATTATGGGCTACAATAATAACAAGCCCGTTGCTTTTCCTGCCAATACCAGTTATGCAAACAAAAAAGTGATCTGGCCATTCACCTATTGGAATCAATCGAATTTTTCATTCCAGAATGTGAACCCGATGTTCCTGCGCTATGCTGATATTGTGTTGATCGATGCCGAGGCCAGCAATGAATTGGGCAATACGGCCGATGCCTTGAAATACCTGGAGCAGATCCGTTACCGGGCGCGGGGTAATATGACCTTTACAGCTACTGTGGCCGCAGGTATGAATGGCGGCGCGGGTATTCTTCCTCAAATAACATTCAACAGCAAAGCCCAGTTGCGTTTGGCCATTTGGCAGGAACGGCGCATTGAACTGGCGCTGGAATTTAATCGCTGGTTCGACCTGGTGCGATATAATAAGGTAGCAACTGCCGATGGCAGCAATGGAACAGGTTACACAGAAAACCTGTTGAAATATGTGTATGGCAGAACAGGGTTTAATTATGCCAGATTCAGCCATTTCCCTATTCCGGCTACATATATCACCTCCTCGAATGGAGTGTTGATCCAAAATAACAATTGGTAAATAGTGGTAAGTCCAGAAGTTCAGGACCGTACCCGGATCAGCCGGGACGGTCTTTTTTGTGCGCCTGAACGAAAGCAAAAGCGTAATAGAAGGCGTTCGCTTGCAGCAAGGATGCCTGGTAAGATCAATTAAACGAACTGCCTGAAAAAAAACTTGCGCAACCAGATAATTGCATTTATATTTGCAACCACGTAGTTGCAAATGATCCAACAATGGAAATAAGAAGAGATATTTTTCAGGCCATTGCCGACCCGACCAGGCGGGCAATCATCGCCCTGATTGCATTGCAGGCAATGACACCTAATGCCCTTGCCGAACATTTTAATACAAGCAGACAGGCTGTATCAAAACATCTTCAGATATTGACAGAGTGCGATCTGGTAAAACAGGAACAACAAGGCAGGGAAATTTACTACTCACTCGAAATTCAAAAAATGAAAGAGATTGATAAATGGTTAGACCAATTCAGAAGGCTGTGGGAAACCCAATTTAATCAACTTGACAAAGTATTAGCAACAATTAAAAAACAAAAAAAATGACAAAACATTTGCTATTCGATTTTACCGTTGATAAAGCAGCTAAAGCCGTATTCATAACCAGGGAATTTGATGCCGAACTTTCACTGGTATGGGATGCTTTTACCAAACAGGAACTTCTTGATCAATGGGTGGCGCCTGAGCCCTGGAAATCAAAAACAAAACACATGAATTTTGAAGTGGGTGGACGTAGGTTTTATGCGATGGTAAGTCCGGAAGGTCAGGAGCGTTGGTTAATTCAGAAATACACTTCCATTACCCCAAAGACCAATTTCAAAATGTTCAATGCTTTTGCAGACAAAGATGAAAACCCTGAATTGCCAGGTTCTGATTGGGATTTTAATTTTAGCGAACAGGGGGAAACTACAAAAGTGAACATTACTATTTACAACGAGTCGCTTGCACGGATGGAGAAGATGATTGAAATGGGCTTCCAAGAAGGATATACTGTATCATTACAAAGCCTGGAAGAACTGTTGGAAACTTTTAAAAAATAAAAATTATGGCACTTATGCCATACACTCAAACCAATATTCTCATTGTGGGAGCCGGTATTTCAGGGCTGGCAACTGCTGCCTGTTTGCAGCGGCAGGGCATTGAATATGTTATTATTGAAAAGCATGCCCAGGTAGCCAGCGCCTGGCATAACCACTATCACCGGTTGCACCTGCACACCAACAAACGAGTGTCACAGTTACCATATAAGAAATTCGGTAAAAACATATCACGCTATCCAAACCGGCAACAGGTAATTGATTATTTAAACGACTACCAGCAGACATTCAATATTCAGCCGGTTTTTAATACAATTGCTACGTCTATTAATAAAGAGGGCGACTATTGGATCACTCAAACCACCAATGGAATATTTCAGTCGAAATTTTTAGTAATGGCCACTGGCCCTTTCGGTAAACCTAAACCTGTTGTGTTGCAGGGAATGGAGACTTTTCCCGGGAAAATAATGCATAGCGCTGCCTATAAAACGGGTAGGGATTTTGCCGGACAAAAAGTGCTGGTAATTGGTTTTGGTAACTCTGCCTGTGAAATTGCGATTGACCTGTTTGAACAGGGCGCTACGCCTTTTATGGCTGTTCGTTCTGCCGTAAATATAGTTCCCCGTGATATCCTGGGCATGCCTGTACTGGAGTTGAGTTTATTACTGAATTTTCTACCGCCTCGTATAGCCGATCTGTTGAGTGCGCCATTGGTAAAGGCCATGATCGGTGATATAACCAGGTTAGGATTGAAAAGAAAACCTTATGGACCGTTGGAGCAGGTTCAGCGGGAAGGAAAGTCTCCTGTATTGGATATTGGCACCATCCGGCTGATCCGTAAAGGACATATCAAAATTGTAGGGGATATTGATTTTATAGAAGGGGAACAGGTCCATTTTAAAGAAGGGGCAACACAGTCCTTTGATGCCATTATTGCGTGCATTGGTTATAGCCAGGATGAAATAAAAATTATTGAAATAGACAGCAGTCGTTTCGATGATCTGCGGGTAAGCGCTGATCGCCAACAGTATTTTGGTAAGGATGGTCTCTATTTCTGTGGATACTATATCAGCCCCACCGGCCAGATCCGGGAGATCGGTGCTGATGCCAGGAAGATCGCAAAGGATATTGGGCGCAATATTTAAGATGGTCCGGACATGGCCGCAAGAAGCATTGCTTAAACTTTTCTAATGCTCTTTTCTTCAATTCAACAAAAGAAAAACAGGACGGAATAGATCCATCCTGTTCATTCAGTGTTAAAGCGGGAAAGCTCTTTTATCTTTTACCAGGTTTAATGACGTACAAGCATTTTTACCGACTGAATCTGCCTGCCATTGGAAACCTTGATGATGTAAACACCATCAGGCAATGCCTGCAGGTTGTTCAGCGGCAGCATATTCATGCCAACACCGGCTGGATATTGTTTTTTCCAAACTGACTTTCCTTTTAGATCAACCACCTGTACGGAAATGGTTGCCAGATTATCTGCGAGAAAGTAAAGCGTAGCAACATCCGCCACGGGGTTAGGCGAAATGGTCAGGCCGGTCGTCTGCAAGGAACTTTTTGCCTGCATCACCTTGCTATAAATAACATTACCGCTGATCTCTACCAGTTTAATGCGGTAATACAGCTGCGGTTCACTTACACGAGTAGCTGCATCCGCATCCGTATACTGATACAGCTTGTTATTACTGCCAGTTGATTGCAGAAGAACAGTGGCGATGGAAACAAAGTTAATTCCATCAGCACTTCTTTCTATATTATATTGCTGCACCTTATCGTTATCGGCTACGGACCAGTTCAATATGTTGTTATTATATTTACTGCTAATGGAAGCCGATAAGAAATTTGTAGCCAAAACGCTGCAGGAAATAGGGAAGAAGGGTGTTGAACTGATAGTGACAACCTGATTCAAACCTGCGGCGCCTGCCGTAGCTCCATAATTAACACCACCTGTTGTTGTACCGGCCGCACCGCCATTTGAAGTGCTGCCGGCATTCAAAGCTCCTGTACTATAAATAACGCCGCCGCCGCCACCACCACCGGGTCCGTGTGGTGAAGGGCCAGCCGCGCCGCCCGTATTGCTGGCGCCTTTGGCACCATCGGCATGCACGGTAAGGCCGGTAAGGCTGCCGCCGCCTGTTACCAGCACACTGCCACCAGCGCCTGAACCGCCGGCGCCATCATTTTGCAGGGTGGTATTGGGTGCATCACCATTGGCATTAATAGTACCCGTACCTGAAAAACTACCTATGGAAAGAATTACAATACCACCACCCGCGGTGCCACTACTGGCAAAACCATTGGCAGGTGTACCGGTACCACCATCAGTACTGCCGGCGCCGCCACCACCGCCCATTACCAGGCGTGAAGCGCTTGCCTGTGCAAAGGCCGCCGCTCCAATACCACCACAGGGCCGGTTAGTGCTCCAGCTATTACCACCACCACCGCCTGTACCACCATTGCTGCCACCGCCACCACCGGAGTTGTTACTGTTATTGTTAGGTGAGCCGTCTGTTCCACCACCGCCGGCATTGCCGGGGGAGCCCCGGTCGAAGCTGCCATTAGGGTAGCCTTCCTGGGCAGTTCCATTATCCAGCAACGTGCCGTTGTTGTTAATATACCTTGGGGTACCGGCAATTCCTTCCCCTTTGGAGGCGCAGGCATTGACTGTTGAAGACGCTGCATAATCTGTATAAGTACCACCACCGCCTGTACCACCAAATCGTTTGCCACCACCACCACGGAAACCTGCGCCCGTTGCATTGATCTGGTGGCCATTCATGTTAAGGATGTCTGTACAAGCCAATACCAATACCCCGCCAGTTGATCCGTTCCAGTCAGGGACTGTTATATCTGTACTGAGCGATATGTCATAATATAATGGTACCCTGATCACCTGGTAACTGTATTGACCATCCGTTCCGAAGGCTGAGTTTTTATAACTTTTAGTAAGGGCGGACTTAAGATTTAATGTTCCGCCGGTTACAGGTACGGCATTATTGGCTACAACATATTCCATATTGCCAGCCAATAATTGCGTAGTCAGGTAACCACGGCCTGTGGCAGTATTGGAACCATAAGCTGTTCCGTTGCCGGAATTAATTTGTGCGCCCTGCATTTGGATGATCAATAAAATATCCGAAGCACTGATAGGAGTGGAGCCATAACCAGCCGCACCTAAAACAATAGAGGTACTTCCCGCATTAGCAGTAGCCTGTGCCGCCGCGAAATATGTATTTCCTGTAGCAGAAAAATTACCTGAGTTAATAGTAGTAGTAATAGTAACGGGACAGGTTTGAGCATGCGTCTGTAAATAGAAAATGCTCAGCATGGTTATTAGTAGCCATCCATTCGCGTTAGGGTTTTTCATGATAGATGAGTTTACGGGTATGCGGATTATATAAATAATTACCAGCAAAAGTAGTAGCTTGTTTTTACAGATACAACAGTTTGAAGATATGCGCTGGTGTGTTTATGTTATATAATTGCGTATATAAACTCGATCCGGCTATGAAAATTTACGACTCCAATTAGTTGGATATAAAATATAATCAGTTTATACTATCATGCTTTATAATGTTTGCTGAAGCTCGTTCGGTTAATCAGGTATGTTGGTTTTACGTAGGTGTAATGACAGTACTTTTTGTAGATAATTTCAAAAAAAATTTAAAACTGTTCATAGGCCCTTTCCTTATATGCTATATATAAAATCAATACCATACAAAATCCAAGTATTACTATTTCCCCATTGTGTTGAAATATATACCTTACGGCCGCCGAAAACCATTTCTTTCAATTGGAGAGACAAGTATAAGCCGGCCTTCTTAAAAAAAACTGGAAAAAAGCTAATGAACTGCACAATATTTAAGTGTTCATGCTGAGCATTGGGCGTTCTGACATTATAGTTAGCATCCAAAGCTATAACATCTGATAATAAAAAAGCACCGGAGTTGCAACCACGGAGCTAGCATGTTGAATCAAATTCCTTTTCTTAAGCTTTTTGCCCTCGCCAGGGAATTTAAAAGACGTTTAACGGTAATCACCAATTCCGGATCTTGCGTATGAATGCTATGGGGGTAGCGTGGAAGCAGCATGATAAAGCTGTTATGATTGTTCCTGATCAGCTCAGTGAAATTTTGCATATAAAAATGTTCCCCAACGCGAAGTCTTGATAACACTCCTGCATTAACTGCGGAAGAATCTATTGGCTTGTGATAGGCCGCCAGAACGCCTACCGGGATATCGGGAAGGGGCGGAAGGGAGGAATATAGCTTCCAAAAATCGCCATTGCGAAAAAAGTTAGCCAGGCGCTCAGACCGGTGACGGATTCGAGTGGAAAGCATGGTATCGCGAGCCTGAGCATCCATAGCGGGTACCACCCACGCTTTAGACCCCTGACCACTTTTTGACAAAATTCTTATTTGTTCATCCTGCTCGTCCGTCAGCATAAAATCGGCGGCATCGATAAACAGCAGGCCGGCCACTTCGTTCGGATACATGGATGTGAATAATCGTATATACGATCCTCCCATTGAATGACCAACAAGTAGGTAAGGGGGAGGAACATGGACTGTTTTCAGGAAAAGATGAAGCCGTTGCACGATGTCGACATCGGTTACAATGGTAGGGTCTTCCTCTGATTCACCTTCTCCGTTTCGATCATACCCTATGCCGGCCACCGACTTCGACAATCCTGGATAGAGGCAAGTAAAGTCCAGAGCTCCGGTCACGCCAAACCCCCCTTCAAAAATAACCACTGGCTTGCCGGACTGTCGATTGGTAAGGCCAAAGCTGGTAAAGGACATCTTTTTTCCGGCTACAGTAATATACTGCCGCGGATAGGATTGTGCTTCGTGCCTAAGGGGGAATCCGAGGATTAATGCGGTTACTGTCAGAAAAAGATATATTGAATAAAATACCGGATTGAAAAAGTGCATTCGTTGTAGTGTTATGTTTACAATCCGGGAAGATGCGAAACTAAAAATTTTCCATAATATATATAGTAGAAAGGTGGGTGAATTGACGCTGGTTCGAACCATTATCACGCTTTATAGGAATCCAACCAGCCAGCTGCACTTAATTGCTTTTGAATGCGGACTATATCTCCAAATGTGGTTACCAATAGATCCCGGCCATTTGTTGCAAGGTCTTCTGTAAAATTGTTTCCCTGTTGCACAATATATGCAGCCATCTGTTCACCAATTGTTTTCATTAAATCGAATTTAGTTATATCTGCCATATCAATATTACCTAAAATGTCTTCGGTGAGATCATGCAGCCATTCGGAACGATATTTATGTTTATCGAGGGTGTTTGTATTGGGTAACAATTGAATTGATTTTGGATCAAGAGATAGCTGGAACCTTCTGAAATCAATAACCCTGCTGATCATGGGCGAACGGAAAATATCTATCTGCATGGCGCTGGCATCCTGGCCTGTGGACGTCATAAGCCAGTTAAGCCAAAATTCGATATCAATTCCATGAGGTTTAGTGGGCTCATCCGGCTTTATAAAATCGCGGGCGATACCTGTACCGAAGCTAAATAAGGTAATCGCATCTAAAGCATAGTCTGGATTGCCGGCGCTTCGCATGGGGCGGCTATAGGACACCGCTTCCATATACGCTGCAAGCGATGGATTATTGTAGGTTGTAGTTCCCCCGTCTACGAACCTTTCCAGGGGATAGAAATAAGTAGGAGCGCTCATGGTCGCTTCCATTACCGCACGCAGGAGTACATCTTTGTAGGTTCCATAATAAGTACCGTCAGGCTGCTTAAAGCAGGAGAAGAATGTTTCTTCGGCAGCCGACATATCCCTAGACGTGATCATCAGGTCAATCTCCCGATCAGCGCAGGCCTGCACTAAAGTGACGTCCTTTATAATATCTTTAAGCAATGACCGGTAATTTTCTTTTGTAAAAGCAGGCGGGTTGATAAAGCGATTCCCGAGCAATCGTTTGTCAAAAACCTGTGTCACGAGATCCTCATACATCTTTTCAATCTGTATTGCATTGTGGCCCGTTGTGATTAGCCCTGCAATGATACCCCCTGTGGAAGTTCCTGCTACCATATCGAATAATTCATAACAGGGAATGCCCGCGATCTCCTCCAACTTTTTTAATAGCTGGATCGTAAGTATGCCTCTCATTCCACCACCATCGAGACAAAGAATAACACGACGATTTTCTTTAATTTTCAAGGCTTCAAAGGCTTTACGCCTGAGATCACTCATTTGGTTTCCGTTTGCTTTTGCCATAGTGCTCTTTTTAAAGATTTAGTGTGTAGAATAGCGTTTGAAAAGTGGTCGTGTTTAGAGGTGTTCAAATTCAGCTGAAAAGTACTCCATACAGAAGAGGTAAAAAACGTGAAAATCACCTGATTTTAGAAACAATCAACGGAGAACATTAGTACTGTTGGACAACTATCCAGTTTGCAGTCTGTCAGAAGGGGAATTGCAGGTTCAAATAAGTCAATCAGATACGGGCAAACGGGGTTTAGAATATCTATTAAAACCCTTCTTCTACCTCAAAGCTGATCTTTTCTTTGGTTTTGGGGTGAATAAATTCGAGATGAGCGGCATGGAGGTACATCCTTTTAGATGCAGTACCATAAAGATCGTCACCAACAATAGGTGCATTAAGTCCAAGGTCATGCGCCGAGTGCATACGCAATTGATGTGTTCTTCCGGTTAGCGGCCAAAATTCAACTTTGGTCATAGCATTGTATTTTTTTATCGCTTTCCACCTCGTAATGCTTTTTTTCCCGGTTTTAAAACAAACCAGTTGTCTTGGCCGGTTGAATGGATCGGCACATAGAGGAAGGTTGATCTCGCCTTCTGACAGTTCAAGTTCTTTAGAAAGTAATGCCCTGTAGCGTTTTTTAACTGTACCCTGCATAAATTGCCTTTGGATATGCTTATGTGCCTGCTGCGTTTTGGCAACTACTAAAAGTCCGGAAGTATCCATATCGAGCCGGTGAACAATAAGCGGCTCAGTTTCCACCAGTACCTCTTTTAGCCTGGTATATACAGATTCCTTAATATCGACTCCTGGTACAGAAAGTAATCCGGCAGGCTTGTTCACAACAACCAGGCTTTCATCTTCATAAACTATTTCAAGCTCGCGCTTTTCTTCCGGGATACGTAAAAATGGGTTTTCGTCGACAGGTATTCCTTCCAGCATATGTGCCAGAATAGGTTTACACTTACCTGTACAGGCCGGGTAAAAATGTTTATGCTTTCTGATCTCAGATTTTGGTGCAGCCCCCCACCAGAACTCAGCCATAGCAAGCGGTTTGTACCCATTTGCAAATGCATATTGCAATAGCTTGGGTGTTGCACATTCTCCAGCTGCTGCAGGTGGTTTGCCAAAAGCAGTCAGACTGAAGATCTCCTGTAAACTTTTGCTTTTTCCGTCTTTGTTTAAAAATGCATATTGTGTGAAAAGTTGTTGCTGTAAAGCTGCTGACTTTTCCTTACGTTCATTCTTTAAATTTTCGATATCGGATTCAAATGGGGTTAATCTGGTTTGCACGGCCGAAAGAGTCTGCTGCCACTTGTTGGTAAGAATAGTAAGCTGATGCTTATCATGCAAACTCTGCTTTATAAGGCTTGCTTCAACCGCCTCATACTCCTGCGGGCTCAGGCTATTCTTTTGCTTTTCCCGGATCTGTTTCCGGCTCGCTTTATTGCTATTTAATTGTTTCCTGAAAGCTGCTATTTCCTGTAAAGATTGCGCTGATAATTTTTCAACGTCCAATTTTAGATGTTGATAGTTTTTGTTCGACTCTATTTCCCTGATTTGGGCATTGATTGTATTAATGATCTCTATCTCTTTGAGAAAAAAACTGTTCTCGATCAGCATATCGAAAACCGGCGGAACAAATTTGGGATGGTCGTTTGAACCCGCAAGTTTACCCGAGAAAGCTGACAGATAGCCCAATTTTCCTTCTGTATCCTGTACAACCAAAACGCCAAACATTTTCCCGATAACAATTCCATCTTTATCAGCATTCAGTCCAAAATTATGGTCAAGGTGTGTTTGCGTTTCCAGATAATGCTGCAGATCGGCAGCTGCTATTTTTGTTAAAGGATGTGGCTCATAATAAAAAGGGAAAGTAAAACGTGCAGGTAATGCAATTTCATTTATCGTCTTATCCGAAAAATAGGAAATTTTATTTTTACTACTGATTTTCAAGGGGTTTGTTTCATTTAAAGCGCAAAAATATCATATTCCTGGCACCAAACGCTCCGTATTGAAAATAATTGTTAATCCGCCAATTATTCTATTAGAAAGGTTCAGTTGACAACCTGATTTATTCAACAAACAGAAAAAAATCATAAAAGAACAAACATTCTTTTATATTTGCATCGTTATGCGGACAAAAGATGCACAAAAGGAATTATTGATAAGGCAAAAAACAATGGAGATCGTTGTTAAGGAAGGTCTCGATGGATTTAGCATGCATAAACTGGCAGCCGGCGTTGGTATATCAGTCAATACCATCTACCTGAATTTTAAAAATAAGGAAGACCTGATTATAAAAGTTTACCATGGCGTGGTAAAGAAAATGGAGCAGGTATTGCTCGAAGGGTTTAACCCGGAAATGGATTTTGCAACCGGTTTGAAATTGCAATGGAAGAATCGCCTGCGGTATTTCACGAAATATCCGCTGCATATTGATTTTACTGAACAGATCAGGCATTCGCCCATCTATGAAAAGGTTATGCAGCTCCAGGGTAAAAAATTCACCACCACCATGGCGCAATTCTATGAAAGGGCCATAAAAAACAAAGAACTGATACCGTTTCCATTAGAAATATACTGGTCGTTGGCTTATGCCCCCTTATTCCAACTGCTCAAGTTTCACCGTCAGCATAAAAGCTTTACCGGTAAAAAGTTTGTATTAACTGAAAATAAATTCAACCAGGCGTTCAGTCGCGTGTTGTTGTCACTTACTCCATAATTTTTTTATTTAAATAAAGAACAATTGTTCTTTTATAAACATATATACTATGCAAATAAATCATTTGAATTTTCCCGTGACCGATGTAGCTCAAACAAAGTCTTTTTTTGAAAAGCATTTCAATTTTACCTGTAAAGAGGTGAAGGGTGATAATATGATGGCTATATTACAAAGTGAAGAGGGGTTTGTACTAACGCTGATGTCAACTGATTTTAACAGGAATGGTAATTCCACCTATCCCGATGCCTTTCATCTGGGCTTTCTCGTAAATGACCGGGATAAAGTACAATCCGTTTGGCAACGCCTTCACAGCGATGGCATTGTACTGGAACAGGAGCCACATAATATGCGGGGGGTGTTTGGTTTTTATCTCAAAGCGCCGGGAAATATCCTAATAGAAGTAAGCACTGTGGGTAGTTAAACTGGTTGTGATTTCTTTACTTCCTGAAAAAACGAATGCTCATTGGTATTAATTTGGCAGTGATATTTGAAAATCCCCCAATTTAAAATATACTTGCATTTACAATACCTTTCCCATGAGCCGATACGCTACCTATTAATGACTTGATACTGTAAACAGAAAATTATATGAAAACAAATCTTGTATTACTGATCGTGCTGTTTGCTTCTATAAAATGCGCAGCCCAATCAACCGGACACGAACCCTGGTCTGCCAAACAATTGATGGAACCGGCGGATCTGGCCAAAACGATTGCCAATCCAAAAGCGCACCAGCCATATATATATTGTATTGGGCCCGGCGCCACGATCAAAAATTCAATTGATATCGGTCCTGGTAAAGAAAAGGCGAACCTGGAAAAATTTAAACAGGAACTCAGTAAGTTACCGAAGGATGCGAATATTGTCATCTACTGCGGTTGCTGCCCCTTCGATCATTGCCCGAATATTCGCCCGGCGTTTACCTTGCTCAATGACATGAAATTCACCAACCATAAGTTGTTGGATATTCCACATAATATCAAGGTTGACTGGAAGGATCATAATTATCCGGTTGAGTAGTCTAGAAGAACACCGCCAGCTTCATCCGGGCAAAGAATGGCATGCCCGGAGTGAAGTGGATCTCTGAAACCGGAGCCGGCTCACTTTTAAGCCGTGATTCGGTATCAAATTGGGTTTCGTTCCATTTTACATTGAACAGGTTTTCGATGGCAATGCCCAACTCGTATTTCTTTTTGGTATAGTTTACCGACAAGTCGGTAACGGAATAGCCTTTTGCAATAACCGAGTTGTTCTCATTGGCCGCCCGGTCGTGCATATAGCGGTAACGCAAACTGCCGTTCAATCCATTTTTTAATTGCCAGTTCAGTCCGCCGGTGCTGGTAAACGTAGGTGCCAGTGGAATGTAATTTTCTCCCTTGGGATCTTCTGCGCTGCGTGGTTTGGCCAGGTTTACATTGGCATCGGCAAACAGCCAGGTGTTGAACTGGTAACGGGCTGATACATCGATGCCAATACGCCGGGTTTTACCACTGGGTTCTACCACGCCTTCATCGCCTACGTAAACAAACTCCTGTTGCAGATACAAATACCAGGCTGCTACATTCACCAGTAAACTGCGGGTAGGTTTTAGCAGTACGCCCAGGTCGGCGCCATAGGCTGCAGGTAAAATATCATAACCTCTATTGAACACCACTACGCGCGCGTCGTTGGAGTGGAATCCCTTTCCTGTTTTCAGGTATAATTGCGTTTTGGTGTTGAGCGTATATTGAATGTTCAACTTGGGACTTACTATTACTTTTTGCTGATCGGGACTTTGGTCGTTATTAAGTGTAGAGTAATAATGAAAATTGAAATGATCCAAACGGGCGCCCAGATTGAAACGCCACCGGTTCTTTTCTATACTTTCATCGGCATAGACAAAAGTATTGGTTTCGCGAATGTCGCCCAGTTGTTTATATTCCAGAACAGTATTGCGGTCAATGGTATGTGATAATTCGGTATTCCGGGTTTGATCGAACCGGAACCCTGCGCCATATACGGATTGCAGGTTCCAGGTGCCGAATTCTGTTTCATTCGACAATTTTGACTGATATCCATAGATCTTCCTGGCTTCCCGCTGGCGGATCTGATCGCCATTTACAGGATCATTTAAAAAGAAAGTAAAATTGGAATGCAGGTTGAAATGATAATTGGTAAAATAGGCCTGGTTCTCCCAGGTAGTACTTTGCGACAAATAACTGGTGAGTTTGGCGCTGGCGTTGGTGCGACTGGTATAACCGCCTTCGGTATTATCGATATAACCAAATCGGTGGATCAGGCCGCTTTTCACCGCGCGTTCAGGAATTTGTCCGGATGCATCCCAATCGCTGCTGAGGGTAGAACCGAGCAGCGTTAATTTATTATTCTTACCGATGGAAGTATTTAGTTTTCCAAATAAATTAAACCGGTTGAAGTGTTGCGGCGATTCAAATGGCCCGTCGGAATACAGGAACTCGCTGGCCACATACGCATTGGTGCCTTTTTGTTTCTGGCGATCGCTCAACAGGTCTATCATCGCCAATCCACGCATGGTATTGAACTGCCCGCCTTCGAGTTTTATGGTGCTTTTATCAAGGCTGTTCACCGTGTTCATGCTAACAAAGCCCGCCGTGCCCAGGTTGCCAAATTGGGTGTAATAGGGGCCTTTGCCGTAGTCGACATTCCCGGTTAGTTCAGGGATCAAAAAATGCAGATCGGCATAGCCCTGTCCATGTGCGTGCGAAACCATATTCACCGGCAGTCCGTCTACGGTTACATTAATATCGGTACCATGGTCAATGTCGAAACCGCGCAAAAATATTTGTTCTGCCTTGCCGCCGCCCTGGTGCTGACCAATAAACAATCCGGGCACGGTGCGTAAAATATCCTGTGCCGAACGTACTTGCTGCAGGTTCAGATCGATCTTACTAATGGCATGAAAAGTGGCGGCTGCCGATTGCGGCGTTATCACTACTTCCTGCAGGTTCACGGGGCCTTTTTCCATTTCAATGAGAAGAGAAGAATGGCCTGAAGTTTTAATTTCCTGGGTGGTAAAGCCTATAAATGAAATCATGATGGGGACGTTGTCTGCTGATTTTTCCAATGAAAAATAGCCCTGACTATTGGTCACCACGCCGCTGGTAGTATTGCTATAGCGTACATACGCCAGTTCCATTGGTTCTTTGCTGGTTTTATCAATAACCCGGCCCCGGATGGTGTTTTGGCTCCTTGCTACACAAGTTATGCAACAGATTAAAGCAGCCAGGAAAGATAGTTTCATGATCGGTTACAGGGCTTTTAATGATTCGGTTATTTGTTTGCTTACCACGGGGCCCAGTTCATAGGCGCTTCTCTGCGCTGCCTGTAAATATTCCCGGGCCGTTTTCTTCTGTCCGCCGGCCTGGTATATTTTACCCAGGTAGAACAGGGCATCGGGTTCAAAACATTTATTGGCTACATATAGACGGGCTGTTTTCATTGCCTGCTGCACATCGCCATTTTTACAATAGGCCCAGGCCAGCCAGCTGAATGCTTCGGGGGTGGGCCGGTGCGCTACTTCCTGTTGTGCTAGCTGCAAACACTGCAGGGCGTTGTTCAATTCATCGGCTTCAATATGGAACAGGTACTTGTTGTACATGCCGCCATATAATGCATTGTGTGTAGTGGATATAAAATTATCCATATGTTGTTTGTATGTAATGCTATCCTGCTCCCAGGCAGCCATCTGGGAAAGTAATAATTCATAATCGGGAACGGGATGCCGTTGCTGTAGATAGGTAATTATTTTGCGGGCGTTTATAACGTCTTTGTCGTGCGAGAAAGCCATCCACGCAATTCCTTTTAATGCATGGTAATAATGCGGGTCCTTCGCCAGCACATCCAGGTAACATTGATACGATTCTTTGTAGCGGTTGGCATGGCCATAAAAATCGCCGAGGTTTGTTTTTGTCCAGAGTAAGAGGGCGGGAGCAGGGTAGTCTTTAATTTTATCGTAGGCTTTTTCCATTAATGTAATAGCTGCATCCAGGTTACCTTCCACATGGTCTTTATACTTCGCTTCGCGTATCAGGTATTCAAAACTGGTTTTATCAACCAGGCTGTTCAAGGCTTTGCGTGCGCGGTAACGGTTGCCCAGTTCCATAGCCACATCAAATTCCATTAATACGGTCTGGAATTTATCATCGCCTAAAGCTAATGCCGAATCTATATAGGTTTGAGCCTGTAAAAATCGGTGTTGGGTAATGCAGTTGGTGGCCAGCGAACGAAAGGTGCCGGAGCTGTTAATGTGGTTTAAATAGTTTACAACTCTGTACAGACTGTCGGCCTGGTGTATTTCATGAATATCACCCGAGTAACCAAAACGTTTGGTCAACAAGCCGGCAATCTTTGATTCTGCAATAATATCACCCGGCGCATGGGTGAGTTTGCTTTTCCAGAAATCCAGTTCGGTATTTATATTTTGTAACCGGATGTTAGGTTGTTCATGCAGGTATGCTGTATAATCTTTGGGATTAGTGATAGGTTGATGCCTGCAACCTGTAAAGAGCATCCCGATCAGCAGTGAATAAAATATTGTTCTCATGATTATGTGGTGTTTAATAACGAAGTAGGAGATAGGAAGTAAGAAGTAAGAAATACAAAATCCGGAGTCTTCGTACTTCCTACCTCTTACTTCTTACTTCAAATTAGTGTGGAGTAGCCAGATAAGGGAACGATTCTGAAAACGCTTTATCGTTTCCATTTACATGATCGCTGGTTAAACCCGGATTGGCAGTGCCGTTTGGTCCACCGAAGATCAGGGTTAGCTCAACGTCAATAACATCATCTGCCAGTGCGCGGCCGGTAAGTACATTGGTGCCATCGTAAAAACTGGTAGGCGCCGTGGTGGAGGCGTTCAGCACATCTGTTACCAATACATTGGTGAACTGATCGGCTGTTAAGCCTAACAGGTTAGTGGTATAACCAGGATTCAATGCCAGCAGTCTTGCTTTGAATTTGCTGGCAAACGCAGCATTCATGGTTGATGGAACCGTCGTGTTGAACAGATCTTTATCAGCTGCCGATAAAAAAACAGTATTGATAGCAGGACGCGCCATCTGGTCCTGGGTTTGATAATACGTTGGCGTATTGTCTTTGTCTTTTTTGCAGGCTGAGAGCATGACAATGCCAGCCAGGAGCAGCATCGGGCTGCTAATGGAAAATAATTTCATGACAGATATTTTAAAATGAAATTTTATTAATGAGAGTCAATGAACGCTGAACTGTGAACTATATCTTCTTCTTGGTCTCTAACCAAACATTCAACTTGCCGTTGGAGGCATTCAACATGGATTTGGGTATTTCCACAACCAGGCTTAATACATTGGTGCCTGCAAAGGCATCGGTACCAGGGTTGTTGAAGCTGGTAGCCATACCGCCAATGATCTTTTTAAATTGATTGAGATCGAAGAAGAATGGATCGTCGCGCGGACCAGCAAATACTTTTAACCCGCCACCGGTGCCAATGATAACATCGGAACCATATGGCGTAACAGCTACTTCAGCGGTAGCCGCGCCTTCAATTTTACTGCGGCCGCCTGTTTCTGATGGTTTAACAGGACCATAGATCTTCATCTTGCCATTGTTGTAAATACCCTGGATAACGAGGTCTTCAACGTTGTCGTTGTTGTTATCGATATTGAACTCGATCAGGGTATTGGCATCGAACATCGCAGCGCCGGTGGCAGAAGGCGCCATCAATCCCTGGGTATTGGCTACAAATACCAGGTTGTTTGGGTCCTGTGCTCTGAATACATACAGGTCAGTGATGTCGGTCGATTGACCAGTAACAGTAGGTGAGTCAATGTGATCTGCAGCAAATACCAGACCGCCTACCGTAATGCCTGCTATAGCTAAGGAAGCGAGCAGCATTTTTTTCTTTTTCATGCTTGACATTTTTTTAAAGTGGTAAATGATTTATATTATTTACGATGAAGGAGAACGGTTAGATTTATTTATCATAAATATTTATTAAAAAAAGAAAGTCCCCCTGATGCGTCGGGAGGACCCTATAACAAATTAAAAAGCCCCGATAAACATCGGGGCGGCATGAGCATTAGCTCCTGGGTAACACCACATGATCAATTACATGAATAACGCCATTGCTTTGATATACGTTTTTGATAGTAACGGTAGCCATGCCACCTTTTTCGTCTGTCAGCATAATTTTGTCCCTCTTCATAGAAACCCACAGTTTGCCACCGGCCACGGTTTTTAATTCAGCTTTGCCATTACCGGCCTTGATTAAACGAGCTAACTCTTTTGAATCGAGTTTTCCGGCCACTACATGATCGGTAAGAATGGTGGTGAGCATTGATTTATTTTCTGGTTTCAGCAGGGTTTCAACAGTGCCTTTTGGTAACATGTCAAAAGCTTCATTAGTAGGAGCGAATACGGTAAACGGACCAGGTGTTTCCAGTGTTTCTACCAGTCCGGCAGCTTTAACGGCAGCTACCAGGGTAGTATGGTCTTTTGAGTTCATGGCATTTTGCACAATATTTTTAGAAGGATACATGGCCGCGCCACCTACTTCTACTGTTTTATCCATTTGTGCATAAGAAGCATTCATAAATAAAGCTGCTGCCACCAGCATGGCAAAATTTTTAACCGATTTCATAATAGTGTGTTTAGAAAGAATGATTGGTAATTCAATTATTTTATGAGTTATTGACCATGTACCGGTAAAGGATCCGAATCATATACGGATGTTGGTTTTGTGTGGATTTATTTATTTGAAAATATTTTTGGGAGAGATTGATAGTTCAGGTTCAAAGTTTAAGTTTTTAGGTTCGTTAGTTATTGAGTTTTTTAGTTATTGTATTATCCGAGTGCATAATCGAGGGGCTGTATTCCCCTTTGCCTTTTGCCCTCTGCCCTTTGCCTGCTACCTAATAAAAAATGAACTCAAAATTAAAAGCTTACAACTTCTTCTTACATTAGCGGCTTATATAAAACAACTATGGCTTACTGGCTGGTAAAATCAGAACCCTCTGTATATCCCTGGGAACAATTTGAAAAAGACAAACAGACCTTTTGGGATGGCGTACGCAATTATGCCGCACGCAATCACCTGCGCACCATGAAAAAGGGCGAGGAGGTATTATATTATCACAGCAACGAAGGCCTGGAGATCGTAGGCATTGCCAAAGTGGCAAAGGAAGCCTACCAGGATCCTTCCACTGATGATGAGCGCTGGGTGGCGGTTGACCTGAAGCCGTTTAAAAAGCTGAAACATCCCGTTTCTTTAAGCGCTATTAAAAAAGACAAGCGCCTGGCCAATATGGCCCTGGTACGCATTAGTCAGCTATCCGTACAGCCGGTGACGGATGAAGAGTGGGCTGCCATTATGGAATTAGCCGGATTATAGTTGCGTTATCGATCTTTAGATACTTCCGGTATAGCCGGAGCCAGTTACAAGTTTCAGGTTACAAGTTACAGGTAAAGCTTCTTCTGTTTTTCCCTGAAACCTGAAACTTGTAACCTGTAACGATCTCTTTCTTCCCGTAGGCAATTTCCTTCCTGCTTTTAACTTTTTATAGAGGGTTAC
>NZ_JBJMLX010000209.1:0-9372 GCF_045805085.1 Niastella sp. | reverse complement strand
GGGTGTATGCCAGCATCGATGGCATTACCTGGACCGATCTTACATTTGCCGATGTGCTGAATTTTACCAATAATTCACCCTCCAGCGGATCACAATCAAATATTGCGCTGCCAGCCATTTTCAATAACAGCGCCACCGCAAGACTTCGTTTTTACTATTACAATGCTACAGGCGGTATTACGCCTACTGGTTCCAGACCCAAGATCAGCATTGACAATCTAAAAGTAACTGCTGTAGCCACCACACCCTGCGTTAGCCCAACAGCAGCACCTACTGCACTGACCTTTGGTACTATCACTGATGTATCGATAGCAGGTAGTTTTACCGCTGCCAGTCCGGCGTCAGACAACTACCTGATTATTGCCAGCACCAGCAGCAGCCTTACCAATAACCCTGTAGACGGACAGATATACAACATCGGCGATAATGTGGGTGATGGAACAGTGATCGCCAATGGCAACAGCACCAGCTTTAACGCTACCGGATTAAATGCATCTACTACTTACTATTTCTTTATCTTTTCGTTGAACAGCGTTTGTACTGGTGGGCCGTTATACTTTACCACACCCCTTACCGGACAGACTACCACCAATGCCGGTCTTCCACCTTGTGCAGCACCAGCAGCACAACCCACGGCATTGACCTTTGGCACCATAACGCCAGGTTCTATACAGGGTTCTTTCACGGCTACTACCGCCGATGAATACATGGTACTGGTTAGCACGTCTGCTTCGCTTAGCAGTAACCCGGTGAATGCACAATCATACGCAGCCGGCGATATAATAGGCAACGCCACCGTGGTAAGCCGCAGCACGGCCACTACATTTACAGCCAGCAACCTGGCGCCCAATACTCCCTATTATTTCTATGTGTTCAGTCTGCAGTTGCAAAACTGTTTGAACGGGCCTGCTTATAATACCACTTCACCGTTGACTGCATCGCAGAACACCCAGCCATTGCCTCCTTGTATAACACCAACAGCCCAACCAACCAGCTTAACTTTCAATGCGTCTAACACCAGCATTTCAAGCGCCTTTATGGCGGGTAGCGGAGCAGATGATTACCTGGTGATCAGAAGCACCACATCAACCTTGAGCGCTACGCCGGTTGACAATACCGATTATAATGTAGGCGATAACCTTGGCGGTGGCGTAGTAGTAGCAAACACCACTACTACCAGCTTCCTGAGTACTGGTCTTACACCAGGTACTCCTTATTATTTCTTTGTTTTTGCCGCCAATAAAAATTGCACCGGAGGAACCAAATACCTGACCACCGCTCCATTAACAGGGTCACAACTCACCAGCAATAGTCCGGTGTATAATTATTACTTCGGTAACCTGCATTCGCATTCTGATTATTCAGATGGCAACAAGGATAATCCCGGCTTTACACCTGCTAAGGATTACAATTATGCCATGACAGCCCAGTGTATGGATTTTCTGGGTATCTCAGAGCATAACCACTTTTCAACTGCCAACAACCCCGGTAACCAGATAGATAGTTTCCACCTGGGTTCTCCCCAGGCCAATGCCTTTAGCGCCGCCCATTCCAACTTCCTGGCCTTGTATGGTATGGAGTGGGGTGTAATCTCTGGCGGTGGTCACGTGGTAGTGTATGGCGATGGCATGGACGACCTGTTTGGTTGGGAAAGCGGCAGCGGCGGTTGGGGTGCTACTAATAACTATGATGTATATGTAGCCAAGAACGATTATACCGGCGCTAGCGGTTTATTTAAAACCATCAATGACTATGTGGCTAAAAATACCTTCGCCACACTGGCCCATCCCAACTCAAGCGATTACAACAATCTTTCCAATACAAGCTATAACCTGGTTGCAGATAATGCCATTACCGGAACAGCCGTGGAAAGCGGCCCGGCCACATCCGATAGTATCAACTATAAAGACCCCGGTAGTTCCATGTTTTACCTGAGCTATTTCCAGAAACTGCTCGCTATAGGCTATCACCTGGGACCAGTGATCGACCACGATAACCACTACACCACGTTCGGCCATACCACCTATTCACGTACCGCGGTGCTGGCGCCTTCGCTTACGAAAACAGACATCATCAAAGCGTACCGCGACATGCACTTCTATGCTACGCAGGATTGTGACACCAAGGTTGACTTTACCATCAACACTCATATGATGGGTTCTATCTTTACTGATCGCAATGCACCGATCCTTACCGTGAACCTTACTGATGCCACAACCATTGTAAGCAATGCGGTGATAAATGTCATGTTTGGCGTACCAGGCAGCGGGGTTACCGCACAAAACATCGCTACCGTTACCGGCAGCAGCATGACCTACCAGGATAATAACCTGGCCGACATGTCTACCGGGTATTACTATATAGATATCACCAACGGCAGCGCCCGCATCATTACTTCACCTATCTGGTACACCAGGAATGATAACAACGCTGCCCTGCCGGTTACCCTTTTATCTTTTACAGGTCAAAAAGTAAATGAAGTTGTAAAGCTTAGCTGGACAACCGCCCAGGAAACCAACAGCAAGGAGTTTATTGTTGAAAGAAGCACTGATGGCCGCAGCTTTAATGCATTAGGTAAGGTAGCAGCAGTTGGTACAGCCAACCGCCCCACCACTTATGGCTATACCGATGCACAACCCGTATATGGTATGAACTATTACCGACTGCAACAAGTGGATATCGACGGTAAATCGGTTTACTCAGATATTGTCAGGATCAAAACTGATAGATCGGGTGGCTTCTATGTAGGCCCTAACCCGGCCAGTACTACGGTAACCATTTATCGCCAGGGCAGCAATGAATCAGCCCGGATAGAACTGATGGATGTAAATGGCAAATTAATGAAGCAGCTGACTTTAGCTGCAACCACCTACTCTACCACCATCAATGTAAGTGGCTTATCAAAAGGTATTTACCTGATGAAGTTTACCACTTCTAAAGGAATAAACACGCAAAAGATAATGGTGGAATAGAATGGTGACAAGAACCAGGATCCAAAGCCCCCGGAGAGTAATCCCGGGGGCTTTCTTTTAAACCCAAAGTGTAATTTTATAACCATGAAAAAGCCAGAAAGCCAAAAGGGAGCCGGGGCCATGGAAATGAAAACAAAAGTGTCCTAAATCACTGGAAAAGCTTTCAGACAAGGTGTTATTCCCTGAAAAGCCTGAAAAAGCCAATAATATTATTGCCAGGCCTAAAAAGAATTAATAAGGTCATTTTTTCATATCTTAATTATTACTTAACTGGTTATCACCCTCTTACCATCTTGCATTTCTCCCTTTTTTAATTATTACCGCTATAACCTTTGCAATCTTCGCCCGCTGGCTCTCTCACCTTTGCCTTATTGACATATTTACCCTACCTTTGCAGCCCAAATTAATTTTTTAACCAACAAACAGGGATCAATGAACAATTACGAATTGATGGTGATTTTTACCCCTGTGCTTTCTGACGACGATTTCAAAGCGTCTCAGAAAAAATTCACTGACCTGATTAAAAGTCTAGGCGGTGAAATTGTGCACGAAAATCCCTGGGGACTAAAATCACTGGCGTATCCTATCCAGAAAAAGACCACTGGTCTGTACTGGGTTATGGAATACAAAGCGCCATCCAACCTCAATGAGCAATTGAAAATTCAATTGCTGCGTGACGACAATGTGTTGCGTCACATGTTCACTGTGCTCGATAAATACGCCGTCGAGTACAATGGTAAAAAGAGAAGTGGTGTACCTACAGGAACTGAAAAAGTAGAGGGATAGTACTATGGCAAAAGCAAACGAGATTAAGTACCTGACCGCCATTAAAACCGAGAAGCCCCGGAAGAAATTCTGCCGCTTCAAGAAATATGGCATCAAGTACGTTGATTACAAAGACGCTGAGTTCCTGAAAAAATTCCTGAACGAGCAAGGTAAATTACTGCCCCGCCGTATTACCGGTAACTCTTTGAAGTACCAACGTAAAGTGGCTCAGGCATGTAAAAAAGCCCGTCAAATGGCCTTATTACCGTACGTAACTGACCTTTTAAAATAGGAGGACACCATGGACATAATACTGATTCAAGACGTAGATAATCTGGGTGGTGCCAACGAGGTAGTTAAAGTACGCAATGGCTATGCCCGTAACTTTCTTATCCCTCAAAAGTTTGCGGTAGAAGCCAGTCCTTCTAACCTCAAACAATTAGCGGAAAAAAGAAAGCAGATTGAAAAGAAAGAGGCAAAAATGCTCTCTGCTATCAATGAAGTAATCGCCAAACTGAAAGAAGGCGCCCTGAAGATCGGAGCTAAGTCCGGTACCAGCGGTAAGATCTTCGGTACCGTTACTTCTTTGCAACTTGCCCGCGCCATCCGCGAGCAAAAAGGTTATGAGATCGATCGTAAAAAGATCACTCTGCCTGATGAAGTAAAAGAACTGGGCGCTTATAAAGCTACCATCGATTTCGGCAACGGTCATTCGACCGAGCTGGATTTTGAAGTAGTATCTGAGTAATTCGTTCCAACTTCAATAAAAGTGAGCCTTTTCTGCCTCCGGGCAGGGAAGGCTTTTCTTTTTCAACATATATAAAAAATAACATAAGTAATAAGGTTTTTTCCACGGTTTGGCGGGCCCGGAGGCGCCTTGTAAATACCCCTACTGTTCCTTAAGTACTTGTATTCAATAAACAAAGTATTTTCTGCAAACCCGCTCCCCAATTGAATGTGGGATTTTTTTTATTGTTTAAATCAAAATAATTCTCCTATCTTCATGTTAGATTAATGTCTTAGTTCTCATGTTCTGCAGTGTCTTACCTGTTTTTCGGTTTCCTCAGTTCATTGTAGCAACTATTGCCATTATCCTTTTTTTCAGAACACTAAAATTTTCGTTACAATGAACATTTATGTAGGGAACCTCTCCTGGCAGATGACCGATGAGGATTTAAGAACCCTGTTCGAGCAGTACGGCTCAGTTACTTCTGCTAAGATTGTTAAAGACAAAACCAGCGGACGTAGCAAAGGTTTTGGATTCGTAGAAATGCCTGAGGACGGCGAAGCTCAAAACGCGCTGACCAGCTTATACGAGTCTGAAGTTTTAGGCCGTAAGATTATCGTTAACGAAGCACAACCAAAACCACAAGGTGGTAGCGGTGGCGGCGGCGGATTCAAAAAACGCAGCTTCGGTGGCGGCGGCAGCGGCGGCGGTGGTGGCTACAAAAAAGGTGGCTACAATCGCGGCGGTGGCGGCGGTGGATACAACAGAGACTATTAATAACGCAATCCCAACGACACGATATAAATCCTCCCCGACTCGTCGGGGGGGATTTTTTATTAGCCCAATCTTACCCCTGCTACCATCTTCCGTATTCTACCTTTATCAACCCTATCAACCTCCTACTTCTGTCACCTAAGCTACTTGTTAACTTGTTAACTCGTCAACTGGTCAACTCCCCACCAAACTCTATAACCAGCCGAATCCCTCTTTAGGAACACCTGGCACACCCTTTTTATTTAATTCTCTTTTAATAGCAAATTAACGCCCAGTCAATATTCACAGTTGAACTTCAACGCAGGAAAAATGGGGAGGGGGATTGTATGTGTGGAATTTTGCCCACATGTAAAGGATTTTAATGTCCGATGACAGGAAAGGCACATCTTTTGCCTCTTTACCGGAACATCGGAAGAACGTCCAGGCCAGCTCATTTTCAAGGAGCATTTTACCTCACCCACATACATACTGTAGAATCATAAACCGGAGAAATATTGAAATATGCTAACTGTAATCATTCCCGTTTTAAACGAAGAGAAAACTATTGCCAACGTGGTGCGCTTTTGCCAGCAATTTCCGCTGGTAACAGAGATCATTGTGGTTGACGACAAGTCGGAAGACAATACGGTAAAGATAGCGCAGGAAGCCGGGGCAACAGTTATTATCAGTCAGGTGCGTGGAAAGGGCATTTCCATGAAAGATGGCATTGCCATTACAACCAATGAATTCATCATTTTCCTCGATGGCGATATTGACCCCTATCCGGAGGGCACCATTACCAACCTGGCCGCTCCCCTGCTGGCAGATGAAGCCGACTTTGTAAAAGGCAGCTTCGCCCGCAATGCCGGCCGGGTAACCGAACTGGTGGCCAAACCCTTACTGAATATCTTTTATCCCGGTCTGTCTCATTTCTCACAGCCGCTCAGTGGCATGATAGCCGGTAAAAAATCATATTTCAAAAAGATCGATTTCTTTAACGATTACGGAGTTGATATCGGCATTCTGATAGATATGTACCTGATGAAAGCCCGGGTAACCGAAGTGAACATCGGCTATATAGAAAATAAAAGCAAACCATGGCAGGCCCTGGGGAAAATGAGCAAGGAAGTATCAAAAGCCATCATCAGCAAAGCGCAATTACAACATCCCGAAGAGATCAGTGAAGAAGAGATCCATTCACTGGAAGCTATTAACCGGGAAATGAACAAAACCCTACGCGAGAAATTATCCGGTTTTCACAAAATGGCCATCTTCGATATGGACGATACCATCCTGCAGGGCCGGTTCATCGATACCTGCGCCGCCACATTTGGTTTCAACGCCAAGCTCGAAGATCTGCGCGCCCGCGAAAAAGACCCCATCATCCTTACCAAAAGGATCGGTTCTTTTTTGAAAGGCCGCACCATGGATGAACTGTTGAACGTTGCCAGTCAGATAGAAATGGTAAGCGATATAAAAGAAGTAATAAAAGAATTGAAGAACCGGGGTTACATCATTGGCATCATCAGCAACAGCTATACGTTAATAACCAACTTTGTAAGACAAAAGATCGGCGCCGATTTCTCCTACGCCAATCAATTGGAGTTCTTTGAAGGAAAGGTAACCGGCGAAATAAACCTGCCTTCCTATTTCTTTGGTTCACCCGACAGCGTATGTGGGCATTCCTACTGTAAAACGAATGCGCTGCAATATGCCTGCGAAAAATACAATGTACCCATGCAGCGTACCATAGTAGTTGGTGACAGCCGCGACGACCGTTGTATGGTAGGCCATGGCGGTAAAGGCGTTGCCTTTCGTACAAAGGATGATCTGCTGGAAACGATCGCCTCTACAAACATCCGGGAAAACAGTTTTCAATCGCTTCTGGCGCTGGCTTAAGGCAGTGGCTTGAGTGATATATATAACCACATTTCTAATCAATAAACCTAAAACGAACGTCTATGCCAGGAAAATTATATAACATACTGGTGCCGGTTGATTTTACCGGCCGCAGCAAGTGGGCTATTTCCAAGGCTATTGAACTGGCGAATACCTTCCAGTGCAATATTCACCTGGTACACGTGGTGTCGAAGAACCTGTTGCCGTTGATTCCCATCGACGCCAGCATGTTGCTGCCTTACGACATTACCGCCGACCTTAAAAATGCCCGTAAAAAACTGGAATTACTGAAAGAGACCTATCAACATCACTTGTGTGGGGAAGGTAAAATAGAGATCAGCTTATTACAGGGCCGCCCCAGCCAGCAACTGGTAAAATACATAGAACAATACGATATGGACCTGGTGGTGGTGGGTTTATCAAAATTCAATCTCGTTCATCGCATACTGTCTTCCGTTTCCATCAGCCAGCTGGCCCGCAAAACTAATGTGCCGGCACTGGCCATCCGGTCAAGCGGACTGGTAAGCCATTTCAAGAAGATCGTATTACCGCTGACAGATGAAGTGCCTGTGCGCCGGATCAAGTTTGCTACTTTGCTGGCCCGTACGTTCCAGAGCACCGTATACCTCGTTAGTCTGCGTAAAGATGGAAATGCTGCTGAACAGGTGGTGAACAAAACCCTGCAGGTTATACAAAGCCTAAGCACCATTCCGGTGCAATGCTTTTTACTGGAAGGAAAGAACCTGGCCAAAAGCACGCTTGATTTCTCCAAACGCATCAATGCCGATCTCATTATGGCCAATCCATTGAACGAATTTCATATGCCCGGCTGGTGGAACCGCATCACCCGTAAATTGTTATCATATGGATCAAAAATACCAGTGATAACGGTTGACAAGAACAACGAACAGGCGGCTCAACCTCAACAACAAACACAACAACAATCTCAATCTTAGTATTCGTTTTGTTTTTTTAGATAATGAAGTCTTCCGATGCATCGGGAGACTTTTTTATGTTTAAACAATACACTATCACGTAACGAATACATGTTGTAACACCTTGCTGTTCACAATTATTTTATATAAAAAGCAAAAGAATATTAAATTAACTCTATATCTTTAAAAGAAGAAGTGGAGGGTAGTAGTATTATTGCAAGGCAAGGAGCTTACGAAAACCATAACCGTCCAAAACTGTTTGATTTTACCTCATATAAAGGCCTATGAGGAATATAAAATACAGAGGTAACACACCCATCATTGTCCGGATACATTCTTCGATCACACCTCACGCGATTCCCATATTTCGGATAATGACAACTGTTAAAAACGCTTACCTCTCCATAAATCATCTCCCGTACTCAAACCATGGTTATATGGTTTCACTGTACTGAAAGGTTCTGACCGATTATTTACCGGATTTGTATTGCAGGCACCTGCGCAGGACGCAGTAGTGTTTGTGATGTCGTTTACAACAGGAACGAGCTGTTACTGCTTTCCCTGACCGCTTCTCTCTTCATTACAAAACCAAAAAAACTAATTTATGAAGCCAAAGACTTTCTCTGAAACACTGCGGTCGCCCAAGAACGGAAATGACAAAGATCCCATGGTTGCTACAGCGCATGTTCCCAGTTTAATTGAGAATTTGCCGGGCCAGTCATACATGGGTATGGAATCGGATACTGAAACTGAAGTAGAACAGGTGGAAGGTTTTAAGCTCACCAAACCCGGAGAAGCCGATAAGGAAATGTTCAACACATTGAATACCGAATCTGAATCGGCTTATGTTTCCGAGAACTTACTGGAAGAAGCCGGTACAGAAGTTACAGACGAGGAAGGAGAAGGCGGCGTATTTACCCGCGATGCGTTCTTTGCCAGTTATCCCGAATTATACCAGAAAAGTATTTCTGAAGTAATTATTGGAACTGATGACCGCGTTCGCATTACCCCCACTACCACATTCCCCTGGCGGGCTATTTGCTCATTGCGCATCACAGCAAAAAATGGCAGCCGCTGGATAGGCACCGGCTGGCTGATTGCACCCCGCACCGTAATTACCGCCGGGCACTGCGTGTACATGCACGACCAGGGCGGATGGCCAAAGAGTATTGAAGTAATTCCAGGTTTGAATGACGCTGCACGTCCTTACGGCTCATTCATGGGCACTTCTTTCAGAAGCGTTGCCGGCTGGGTAAATGATAAAAAAAGAGAGTATGATTATGGCTGTATCATTCTGCCTTCCAATGCCCGTCCCGGCGAT
>NZ_JBJMLX010000208.1:0-15207 GCF_045805085.1 Niastella sp. | reverse complement strand
TTGTTTTAATTAGAAACACTTCATCAAAAAATTAACCCGCTACGGCGGGGTTGGGTATGACCATCTTTCACACCGATATAATCATTCTGGCTGCAGGCGCCTCCACCCGGTTGGGCCAGCCCAAACAGTTATTGCCCTGGCAGGGCGTAACGCTTTTACAGTATGCTGTAAAAACCGCACTTACTGTCACTACGCAACCGGTGGTAGTAACGGGCGCTAATGGCGAACATTTGGCAGCTGCATTGGATCCCGGCCAGGTGAAATTGGTGTTTAACCCAAACTGGCAACAGGGAATCGCTTCTTCCATCCATTGCGGTTTGCAGGCCATGCTGAACCGCACGCCGGAACCCGACCAGGTGATCTTTATGGTATGCGATCAGCCCTTTGTAACATCCGGGTTATTACTCGACCTCATCAATGAACGGCAAAAAAGCCGCAAACCCATTGTGGCTTGCGCCTATGCGGAGACTTTGGGCATTCCCGCCTTGTTTGATAAATCCCTGTTCCCCCAACTACTTGATTTGCAGGGCGACACGGGAGCGAAGCGGTTGATTCAACAATATGGGGAGGAGGTGGCTTCGGTGGAATTCCCGGAAGGAGCTTATGATATTGATACTGAGAGTCAGTATAAGGAGCTAATTGACAAACTTCCTGGTTAACTGGTCAACTGATCTACTGGTCAACTCATCAACTATATCAACTTTTCTCCCCTTTTTGAGTTAATTTTACTGGATATACAATTACCAACATACAGCAGGAAATGTTAATTGATCAGTTCAACAGAGCGCACGATTATTTACGGATTTCATTGACCGACAATTGTAATTTTCGCTGCTTTTATTGTATGCCTGAAGAGGAGTACGAGTTCACGGCCGCTTCCAAACTGATGCAGGCGCACGAAATAGAGGCAATCGCGAAAACATTTGTTGGGCTGGGGGTAAAAAAGATCCGGCTTACCGGCGGCGAACCGCTGGTACGGAAAGATGCCGCCGACATCATTCTTGCGCTGTCGAAACTGCCGGTTACCTTAACCATGACCACCAATGGCGCCCGCCTGCATGAATTTCTTCCAACACTAAAACAGGCCGGTGTCACTTCCCTCAACGTAAGTCTGGATACTTTACAGGCCGATAAATTTCAACTCATCACCCGCCGCGATCAGTTTCAGCGGGTATACGATAATATCCACCTGTTGCTCGAAAACGACATTCGCGCTAAAGTGAATGTGGTGGCCATGAAAGATTTCAACGATCATGAGATCAATGATTTTGTACGCTGGACGAAAGATACGCCCGTACATGTGCGCTTTATCGAGTTCATGCCCTTCCAGGGTAATAAATGGACGAGCAACAAAGTGCTTACCTGGCAACAAATACTACAGACAGTAGAATCGGAATTTTCTTTCCTTCCCCTGAAAGATGAATTGAACGATACTGCAAAAAAATACATCGTACCGGGACATGCCGGCACCTTTGCCGTTATCAGCACCATGAGCGCACCGTTTTGCGGAACGTGCAACCGGATGCGCCTGACCGCAGATGGAAAAATGAAGAATTGTCTTTTTTCAAAAGAAGAAACCGATCTGCTCACTGCATTGCGCAATGGGCAGGACATCATTCCTTTGATCCGCCAGAGTATTCATGCAAAAGCCAAAGAACAGGGCGGACAATTCAATGCCGATTTTGAGCACATTGAAGCCAGCGCTATTCAGAACCGCAGCATGATCACGATCGGAGGTTAATACCAGCAGCATGATCTCTGTAACAGAAGCAAAAAATATGATCCGCGCCAATGCCACTGCATTGACGCCCGTAACAATTCCATTACAGGAAGCTGCAGGCCGCGTACTGGCTGCCGACGTTTTTGCCGTCACCGATATTCCCGCTTTTAATCAATCGGCCATGGACGGCTATGCGCTGTCGTTTGACGGATTTGAACTGCATAAAACCCTGACCATACACGGCGAAATGCCGGCGGGTGTGGCCGAATTATCATTATTGCAGCCCAACCAGGCCATGCGCATATTTACGGGGGCGCCTACACCAGCCGGCGCCGATACGGTAGTGATGCAGGAAAAAGTGCAGGTGAACAATGGCCAGCTGACCATTCTCGACGATCAGCTAAAAGCTGGCAATAATGTGCGGTTAAAAGGTTCCGAAATAAAAGCCGGCGAGCGGGTGTTACCAAAAGGACAAAAACTAACGCCGGCGGCTGTGGGTTTTCTGGCCACCACCGGCGTAGCAGAAGTGACGGTGTACCCAACCCCTTCTATAAGTATTATTGTTACCGGTAATGAATTACAGCAACCAGGTAGATCTTTACTGTATGGGCAGGTATATGAATGCAATTCCTTTCAGCTGCGGGCTGCATTACAAGGCTTGCAAATAGGGGAGGTGCCGGTATTTGAAGCAAAGGATGATCCCCAGGTTGTAAAAGACACCTTGAAATATGCATTAGATGATAGTGATGTGGTGTTGTTAACAGGGGGCGTAAGCGTGGGCAATTATGATTTTGTGCCCGAAGCGGCTGCCGCCTGTGGGGTGACCACCCTGTTCCATAAATTAAAACAACGGCCGGGCAAGCCATTATTTGTAGGTAGAAAAGGAAGCAAATGGGTATTTGGTTTACCGGGCAATCCCTCATCGGTGCTCACCTGTTTTTATGAATATGTAATGGTTGCCCTGGAGCAGCTGATGCAGTTACCCGCTGTTTTGAAAACGATACAGGTACCGTTGTCAAAACCATATTCAAAAAATGCGGCGCTCACCTTTTTCTTAAAAGGGTATTACGATGGGCAAACCGTAGCGCCGCTGGATTCGCAGGAATCGTATCGCCTGCGCTCATTTGCCATAGCCAATTGCCTGTTGTGTTTGCCCGAAGAGAAAATGGAGTTCAGCGAAGGCGAAAGGGTAGAAGTTCATTTATTACCAGAGTGAAGTAAATTTGTGAAATAAATTGTTTTTATGCCGGTTCAGGTTATTGTGTTTGGACAGTTGACAGATATTCTGGGACATCAACCCGTTACCATGGATGATGCCCCGGATACGAGCACGTTGATACAGCAATTGAATCAACGCTATCCGGCATTGGTGAATGCCCCGTATATTATTGCAGTTGATAAAAAGATAGTGACGGGGAATACAGCTTTAACAGGGAATAATACGGTTGCCTTGTTGCCACCGTTTGCAGGAGGATGAGGGTGGGTTAACCAGTTGACGAGTTAACAAGTTGACGAGTTGACAAGTTGATGAGTAAGAAGATGGTTAGGAAGAAGAAAGTAGGAAGATTCACGAAAAAAAGAAACATGACTACAGAACGCAAACCAAAGAACATATTCACACAAGGGGCTATATCGGCTTCCTTTATTGCCGAGAGCATTCAAAAGCACGATACAAAAACAAACATCGGCGGTCATAGTATTTTTTTAGGACAGGTACGTGCGGATGTTATCGAGGGTAACCAGGTGGCGGCGATAGAGTATACAGCGTATGAAGACATGGCCTTGGAAAAAATGCACCAGATCCGCGAAGCTATTTTTGCAAAGTATCCGCTGGTTTGCATGCATGTGCATCATAGCCTGGGTAAAATTGCCGCCGGTGAGATCTGTTTGTTTGTATTTACCTCATCTGCCCATCGCAAAGAAGCCATCGACGCCTGTACCGAAACGGTGGAAAGAATAAAAGCGGAATTACCGATCTGGGGTAAGGAGATATTTGAGAACGAATCGTATCAGTGGAAGGAGAATAAATAGTTGATCAGTTAACCAGGAAGTGACAGGGTTGACGGAGTTGATAGGGTTGACAAGTTAACGAGGCAGAAGAAGGTTAATAGATATAAAGTAGGAGGTTGATAGAGTTAATAGGGTTGATAAAGTTAATAAAGGGGCGAAAGATGAAATGAGTGAAGGATGAAAACAGTGAGAAATTTTACCCTCTCGCAAACCATTTCTGCCTTCTGCCCTCTGCCTTCTGCCGTTTCACGACTCAGCCTTGCCGCGTCGCGGTCTTTGCCCTCTGCCCTTTGCCTTTTCACCATTGACCACTCACTACTACTATAACCAATGAATAACATTACCAATAAAGTCTCCAGTTTACGACAAGCAATAGCTACAGCAATCGTAAAAGTTTCCAAACAGGAAACCATCGATGCCATTCAGCAACGAAAAGTGCCGAAGGGAGATGTGTTTGAATTCAGTCGCGCCGCGGGTTTGCTGGCTATAAAAAAAACAAGTGATGTTATTCCCGATTGTCATCCCCTGCCGGTGGAGTATGCCGCCATCAGCCATAGCATTGAAGGATTGAACATCATCGTAATGGTAGAAGTACATACCATTTATAAAACCGGGGTTGAAGTGGAAGCCATGCATGGCGCCTCCATAACAGCGCTTACCATGTACGATATGCTGAAACCTCTGGATAAAGGCATTGAGATCAGCACTATTAAGCTCGAAAATAAAAAGGGTGGTAAATCAGATTTCAAAGACAGCTATCCCAGCAACCTGCGTTGTGCAGTGATCGTTTGCAGCGACAGCATTGCAGCCGGTGCTAAAGAAGATCGCGCCGGAAAAGTGATCCTGCAAAAGTTAAAGCAGTTTAATCTCAATGCGGGTATCTACATGATCATCCCCGATGAAGTGGCAGTTATTCAATCGAAAATAAAACAACTGGTAAGCGAAGGATATAACCTGGTATTATTTACCGGTGGTACGGGGCTTTCTCCACGCGATGTAACGCCGGAAGCCATTACTCCGCTGCTCGATCGGCCCATTCCCGGTATTATGGAAGCTGCCCGCCAGTATGGGCAACAACGCACCCCTTATGCCATGTTATCACGCGGGGTGGCAGGTTTTATTGAGAGCACCCTGGTGATCACCCTGCCAGGTTCTACAAAAGGCACCGAAGAAAGCATGGATGCCCTGTTCCCGTATATCTTCCATATTTTTCGCGTAGCAGAAGGTATGAGACACGATTAAGGTTTTTGTAGAAAAAAGGCCACACTTCCACTCAGTATGTAATATTAAACACGTTTGCTACTAGTATGTGCTTGGTATAGTATTTTGATACTTAATGCAATTCTTCAATACTATCCACTTTAAAACCTGTAGTTATGCACAGCAACCGTGATAAATTAATGAGCGCAGCCTCCGGTCAAAGGCTGGCATCCGTTGTAGGAGGAATGATGTTAATAGGCAGTGCATTCAATAAAAATTCTTCCAGACGTTTTTTAAAAGCTGCCGTTGGGTGTTACCTCACCTTTAAAGGAGTTGCCGGAAGGCGTTCAATGGGCGAAATGTATCGTTCCTTTGAAAAAGTAGCCGCGGGCCGCACCCTCAACATCAGGGTGTCGATGGTGATTAATAAACCGCGCGAGGAAGTATACAACATGTGGAGAAACCTGAGCAACCTGCCGATGTTTATGAAACACCTGCGGCAGGTAGATGAACAGGATGAACTGTATTCGAACTGGGTAATGGAATTGCCCGGTAAAATAGGTACCATGCAATGGCATGCAGAGATCGTGAAAGAACGGTATGGTGAAATGATCGCCTGGCAAAGTTTGCCCGGTTCTTCTATAGATAATGCGGGTAAAGTTGGTTTTCGTGATTCATTGGGCGGACAGGGAACCACTGTTGATGTAGTGTTCACCTATCATGCCCCGTTAGGAAAGGCCGGCGAACAAATAGCCCGGTTGTTTACCCCTGTAACCAGACGATTGATAGAAGAAGAAATAAGAGGGTTTAAGGATTTTGTGGAGACCCACGAAACGATTCTGATCCCCCGATAAACGAATTGAAAAATGTGAAAATGGAGCGGCTGTTCCATTTTCACATTTTTATATTAATTAAGTGCATATTGTTTTAGATGCACTGAATCTTCAAGGAACGACGTAAGTATCAGAATATCCTCCGTTCCGCACCATCTCATTCGCTTTGCTGAATACTCCGGTTCAATTACTTCAGGTGGCGCTGCAACCGGCATCATACTATGCAGGTTCTCCAACAATTTCTTTTCAGTCAGCGCTTCAGTTGACATAGATCCCTCCTGTTGCGGCCAGATGTTTTCATATACTTCTTCCTCATATGTTTTACCCGATAAAAACAGGATAGGAATAAGCTTGTTCACTTCCCGTATTTTGCCTGCCAGTAAAAGATTGGAATCAACAGATCCATTATTATCGAGTAATACGAGGTCGGGGTTTTTATCAGCGTAATATTGCCATGCCTCCGACGTATTCATACAATACCACACGCGGTAACCAGCCTGCTGCAACACCCGTTTTACAAAAAGGCCCAACACCAGATCATCCTCTGCTAGTAATATAGTTACAGGTTTCATAAAGAGTATAGTATTAATGACTTTTTCGATGAATAATTGTGTTGACTAACAAATATTTTAAGAACAGGTTCCCGGCATTGCTGGAAACCTGTATCAATAGTGGTTATTTAACATTACTATAAGAGATATCTTTAAAATAGAACACTGATCCCTCCATGTTCACTTGTAGCACAACAGTTTTATTATTATTTGTCATTTCCACAAAATAATTGTCTTCATCTTCGAACGCATTACCATATAATATCATATCGGTATCGTTGAATTCATTGTCATCAAATAGCATGACTGATCGGGGTGTATAGCCCTTATAAAACTTTGCAATTTCTTTTTGTGCGTTGGCAGGAAGATCGCTATAGCTGGCAGGTGTGGTGGTGCCAATGAGTGTGTTGTCGGGATCATAAAAAGCTTTCATCTCTTTTCCATTCAAGGTAAAAGAGGCTTCCTCAAAGTTGGCCAGCTTCCAGTTTACATTGGTGGCATTGGGAAAATCGATCATGAAATGTTGTGCGGTCATATAAGCGGGAGCGCTGGCTGCTTTTTCTCTTCGTATCAATCTGTTTTCTTCGCGTTGTGCTTTAGTTGTTTTGTGCAGAATAAATCCTGCAGGTTCATTATATACCATTTCGTCCTGTGCAAATGTGGTTGTAGCGGTAAATACCAGTAGACTGCCGATAATAAGTACGTTTTTCATACAAGAAATTTTTGTCGTTAATATTTGTTTTTAGCGACTATAGGACGGCAGTAAGTCGTGAGGTTTGTTGCTGAATGGTTCTATTAACGGAGTGATAACGGATGTTAATGAAAGGGAACAAGGAACAAGGATCAAGGCACAAGTCATAAAAAAAGGCGCACTACATAAGTAATGCACCTTGTAAAAAAAGTTCTCCAATATTATAAGTGATCTAAATGCGGCATTAAATGTTTCCGCATGGCATTAGGATATGCTTCAGCATTATCAGCATATAATATTTTAACCAGGTCGGCATGTGTTACCGAGCCAACGGACGTATGATCGAGCTTTGATTCATATTCCACAACGTATTCAAAGACCGGCATCAGGATGTCCTGAAAACGTTTTAATGTTTCATTACCCGCCATATCATATAAGGTGGCGTGGAAATCAACTTCGCAACGGATGCGTTCAATTTGTGTAGTGGCTTTTTGTTCGCGTTCAACAATGGCGTCCAGTTTTTTCAGGTATTCATCAGATTTGCGGCGGAACAACAGATCGCCCAAACCAACTTCCAGCACCAACCGCAATTCAAACAATTGTTTGCGAACATGCTCATCTAATATAGTGGGGTGTATGATCAGCTCAAGCCCCTTCATTACATCGGGCTGGGTGAGTATCATACCTCTTTTCTTGCGTGATTCAATCATGCCCAGCATGCGCAGGCGGCTGAGGGCTTCCCGCACAACGTTTCTGCTTACACCCAGGGACTGGGCTATTTCTGTTTCCTTGGGTATAGGATCGCCTGGCTTAATAGAGCGTTTAATGATGTACTCGCGCAGGTGGTTCTCCACCTGGTCGGCCATCGTGGTATAAGCGATAGGCTTCAGTTTAAACAGGTCATTTTCAATGCTCATATTGTCAAAAATAATAAAAAATTAGCGGAATATGTAATACTTAATGTGAGTTCTGTTATTTAATCTGAAAACCAGTTATCCACGTTTACACAATCGATTGCGTAAACGGCGATTAAAGCCACCTGTTCCGCCATCTGCTCAGTAACAGATCCTTACCTGGTTCGAATTAATTTTAGCTATATAAGATATTGAAACGATGCACACTATTGTTAAACGCATACGAAGGGATCTCCCTGTTCCAGGCCGCTTCCAGGGGCTGAAAACAGGCCATAAAGTTATCGTGGCTAAATTGGTTCTCAAAAATATTTGGATTAAATGGCAATAGTTCTATATTTGTCATATGTAGAACATATATACGTATTGCAAAACTAACGTCATGCCATTTATGAAAAAGATCACCTGGTTACTCATTGGTTGCTGGTTAATGATTAGTACCACTGTATTTGGGCAGTCGAACCCCGTTGTATCGGGAATTGTCAAAACTGCTTCCGCCGAAAGATTATCAAACGTAACAGTTACTGTAAAAGGAACAAACAAGGCCGTTGTTACCGATAAGAATGGCCAGTTTCAGATCAGGGTAAATTCGTTGAACGATACCCTGGTGTTTACCTATATAGGTACCCAGCCAAAAGAAGTAGCTATAAACGGGCAAACCGTGGTGACTACTTCGCTGGATGCCGAGGCTGCATCACTCAGTGATGTAGTGGTGGTGGGGTATATGACCCAAACCAGGAACAAAACGGCCGCTGCCGTGTCAAAACTGGCGGCTGAAGAAATGGTTAATACCCCCAACCCAAACCCGGTGCAGGCCCTGCAGGGAAAACTGGCCGGTGTTTCGGTTCCTATTGTGAACGGGCAACCAGGTTCAGGGGCTAATAATATCCTCATCCGCGGTGGTACCAAGCTGAACGCGTATGGTACCGGCGTGGGAACCAGCGGCGGAAATTCAAACAGCAATGTAGATGCTTCTGATCCGTTGGTGGTGATCGATGGGGTATTCCGTTCACTCAATGATATCAACCCCGATGATATTGAAACATTCCAGGTAATGAAAGACGCTGCTTCCACTGCAGCGTATGGGGCCCGTGGCGCCAATGGCGTAATTGTCATTAAAACCAGATCGGGCAAATTCGGCTCAAAGCCGGTGGTCACTTTCAACTATCGCCATAACTGGGAAACCATGATGCGTGATTATGGTTACCTGAGCGCCAAAGACTATCTCACCCTGGCCCGTACCACCGTTCAAAACACCAACGATGCATTGGCAAAAGACAACCTGTTGAACAAAGGTGGTTTTTCTGCCGGCACAACCGTGTTCACTGCAAAAGGACAATACAGCAATTCCATCAACTTAACGGCGTTATACGACAACATTGTAGCAGTGGAAGGACAGGATTATGTAGATAACCTACTGGCCAAAGGCTACCAGGTGATGGATGATCCCATTAAACCGGGCACCCGGTTGTTGTATGCCGACAATCATTACCAGGATCTGCTGTGGAATACCGGCCAGACCGATAACTACAATGCCAGTGTGAATGGCGGTGGTGAGAATGCCAACTATAATGTATCGCTGGGCTATATAAACCAGGGCGGTATTTTTGTTGGAACCAATTACAAGCGGTATAATGTATTGGGCAATTTTGGTTTCAAGGTCTCCAAAAATTTCAAGCTCGATGCTTCGGTGAATTACCAGAACGTGGTTCCCAATTATGTAGAGTCCTATACCAACGACCTGGTACGGGCTACCCGTATTACCCCGTTGATCCGCATTTTCCGTGATGACGGTACTCCCACTTTTGGTGAAGTAACAACCACCCGCAATCGTTTTCACACTCTGAAATACGACGACACGCGGGTGAATACCGAGCGGATCATATCCCGGTTGGCCGGCGATGTTACCATTGTGAAGGGCTTGCACTACAGGCCGGCAGTATCTTATGTGCTGGAAGATTACAGGAATAGTTTGTTTAGAAAAGCCTATCCCGGTTCGGTGCAGTTGTCAACCTCCCGTCAGAAATTTGAGAATACTGCTGACATGCGTCAACTGATGGTTGACCAGATCTTACAGTACGATCATTCATTTGGCAATCACAACCTGAGCCTGCTCGCCGGTTTTAACTATACCCGGATAAAACGGGATACTATCAGAATAGGTTCCCAACGGGCCACCAACGATTACGTGTATACCATTGAAGAGCCTACGACTACCCTTGTAAACGGGCAAACTGTAACGAACGTGACCGATCTGAGAACTGCGATGGAAGATAAACGTTCGGCCAGTTATTTTAGTCAATTCAGTTATGACTATGATAACAGGTATCTTTTAAGTGGCTCGCTTCGGTATGACGGTTTCTCCTATTTTTCTCCTGGAAAAAAATATGCCCTTTTCCCTGCTTTGTCAGTAGGCTGGAACCTGCATAATGAAGCCTTCTGGAAAAGTAAATATGTAAGCGCCTTAAAACTGCGGGCGAGTTGGGGCGGCGCCGGTTTAAATGACCTGGATGTAACGGATACCTATGGTAGCTTTTTAGGCACCACCTATGCCCAAACTGCTGGTATTGTGCGCGACAACCTCGCCAATCCTGACCTGAGGTGGGAGACAACCCAGACGACTGATCTGGCTGTTGATGCCGGTTTTCTGCAGAACAGGATCATGCTGACAGTAGATTATTATAACAAGTTGACCAAAAACAGGCTCGCATCAAGACCGCTGCCATTGGAAGGGCCGTTTTCTACCATTAAATACAACAACGGAACATTACGAAACAGGGGTGTTGAAGTAGAATTATCAGCCACTGTTTTAAAATACAAGGAATTTACATGGAAAACCAATTTCTCCTTTGCATTTAACCGGACAATGGTAGTTGACCTGCCAGCAAATGGCCGGCCTAAGAACCGCCAGTTTGGAGGTACCGTATATGATCCGGCTTCAAAAGGTGAAATAGAAGTAGGCGGTTTTGCCGAAGGCGAACGGCCCTATAGTTTGTATGCATTTAAAGTGGATGGAATTTTTTCAACAGATGCAGAAGCGGCTGCCTGGGGTAAAAAAGACCTGATGGCTTCTCCGGCGGGTCAAACCACAGGCAAACATGCGGGCGATTACATTTGGGCCGACCTCAATGGTGATAATATCATCGACAGCCGCGACATGGTATTCATGGGTTATCGCGCTCCTGACAAGATCGGCGGTATGCAGAACACGTTCACCTACAAAAGTTTTACCCTTCGTTTTGCCATGGATTATGCATTGGGCCATGTGATCAGCAACGGCGCGTTGGCCCGTTCGTTAGGGCAGGGCAGGGCCTTTAATGAAGGCGCTCCGGTAGAGGCGCTGGGTAATGACATCTGGAAACAACCCGGCGATGCAGGTAAGAAATACGCTCGGTTTTCATTTGCCGATTATGATTTTGGCCAGCGCAATTATATCCGCCAGGTTACTACAGTGGGCACCAACAACTCCTATGGGGTTGATGTAAGCTCTATGTTTGAGAAAGGCGATTTTCTGGCCTTCCGCGAAATATACCTGGGGTATGAATTGCCAAAAGAGCTGGTGAAAAAAACGCACCTCGGTGGCGTGAATGTTTTCGCCAGCATTTATAATATAGGTTATCTCACCAAATACAAAGGGGTGAATCCGGAAACCTACAGCGGGTTTGATGCTATTGGTTATCCGCGTCCACGGCAGTTTTCACTGGGCGCCACTGCGCGGTTTTAATAAACCTATTCATAACGATTGTAATTATAGAATATGAACAAATTATTGCTGATCATTATAGGCTGCTCGCTGTTGTTGATGACAACCAGCTGTGATAAGTTACTGGAAACAAAAACAGAATCCTCTATTACCGATGATGACTATTTTCAAAATGAAAATGATTTTGATCCGTATGTTGTGGGAATATATATGTACCTGCGAGGTTCTGCAAAGATCGGCCCGCAGAATATCACCGGTATAGCCAACAATATCACTTACGGTACTGAACGAAGTGAAGAGCTGGTTTCTGCGCTCAATTCACGCTTTACCCAGGCATGGACACACAACCTGTCACCTACCTCAGGCGCTTTCGATTACACCAGCTGGTACAAAGCAATTGGTAATTGTAATCTGTTACTGGCAAAAATTGACAATTTCACTTTTGCCAATGAGAGCAACAAAAAAAGGGTGAAGGCAGAAACCTACAGTTTACGCGCCTATATTTATTTCAGTCTTATCCGCATTATTGGCGATGCGCCCCTGATGTTGGCAGCCATCAATAATGGGAATGATACAATACCACAGTTACCCCGGTCAACAGCGACCGATGTAATGAAGCAGATCATTGCCGATCTGGACCAGGCTATTGCACTGTTCCCCGAGAAAACGATCCCCGGCAAATACCGGTTCTCTTATGCGTCGGCACAGGCCTTGAAAGCCGATGCCAAATTATGGAGCGCCAAAGTGCTGGGCGGTGGATCAAACGATTTCAATGACGCCATTACCGCATTGGCTGAAGTAGAAAAAACTACTGGTCTTGCCCTGCGCACCGATTTTAAAGAAGTAACTACGGTGCGCGCCAATAGTGAGATCATTCTGGCTGCTTATTTCAACCGCGATGAAAGCAGTTCTAATTATGGGGTCAATGCCTTACCGTATTTAACAGGTATTACAGGAGCAACTAACCTGGACAGTTTGCCTTATTGTATCACCACCTCGAACGGACAGGGAGCTTATCAGATAAGCGCCAGATCAAAAGCCTTGTTTCCCAATGGCGACAAGCGCATTCCGTTTACCTGGGTTACCGAACGCCAGGGCAATACGCTTAAGATCTCCTGGATCACCAAACTGCCCGGAAATAAATATACCGATGACCGGGTATCAGATAATGATATCATCCTGTACCGCCTGGGTGAGATCTACCTCATGGAAGCGGAAGCTTATGCCGGTATCAGCAATACAACAAAAGCGATCGAGTACCTCAATAAGACCCGTAACCGTGCCGGCATCGGTGATTATACCGGCGGTACAGATAAAACAAGTGTAGAAAAAGAAATACTCGACGAACGTGGCCGTGAGTTGTTCTTTGAGAACAAGCGCTGGTTCGACCTGGTGCGTTTTCATAAAGGGGGTACCATTAACGTATATACCTATGTCCCCAACCTGGTTGGAAAAACAACCCCGCTGTTCTGGCCACTGGCCGCCAACGTACTGGCCAATAATGGTCAATTAAAACAAACAGATGGTTATTAATTATGGAACCATTACAGGCAGCAAATATTAGAGGTAATTGGGCCACGTTATTAATACCCATTAATAATGATGAGAGCATTAATTACCTCAATCTGGAGGAAGAGATCGATACGCTGATAGCCATGCAGGTGGATGGTATTTATTCAAACGGAACGGCCGGTGAATTTTATAACCAAACGGAAGAAGAATTTGATGCCATCAGCAGGCTACTGGCAGATAAATGCCATGCAGCCGGTATGGCTTTTCAGCTCGGCGCCAGCCATACCAGTCCGGTAATGGCGCGGGAGCGGGTGAAACGGGCGGCGGCCCTGCAACCCGGCGCTATCCAGGTTATCTTGCCCGATTGGTCGGCCCCTACCATGCCGGAAGTGATCAACTACCTGCGGGTGCTAACCGAAATAGCGGCGCCGGTGCCGTTGGTGTTGTACAATCCGCCCCATGCAAAAAAGCGCTTGAGCCCGGAAGAATTCTTTCAGCTGAAGGAAGCGGGTATTAACCTGGTTGGTTGCAAAACAGTAGGAGGCGATGCGCAGTGGTATACAGCCATGAAAAAATGGGCGCCTGGGTTATCGCTGTTTGTACCCGGACATCACCTGGCCACGGGTGTAAGCCTGGGCGCGCATGGTGCGTATTCAAATGTGGCTTGTATCCATCCGGCTGCTGCCCGGCAATGGTATAACCTGATGTTGACGGATCTGCCCCAGGCATTGCAGATAGAAAAAGGCATCCAGCTTTTTATGAGCCAATATATCCAGCCATTAATAAGTACCCAGGGATATAGCAACCAGGCGGCTGATAAACTGCTGGCAGCTATTGGGGGTTGGGCAAAGGTGGGTACGCGTTTACGCTGGCCTTACAATGGCATCGATGAAAGCGAGGTAACCAGGTTGCGACCTATCGCCCATGAAATGATGGCGGAGTTCTTCGCTTTGCCCGCCGAAGCCTTGGCGAAGGTGGGCCGCGGGATGCTTGAACTTTAAAGTAGATTATACTATGTCTAAAATAAACTTGTATTACTGCCTCCTTGTTTTGGTTACGCTGGTATCCTTACCAGGTCTCGTTTGTGCCCAGACAGAAACAAAACCCGATACCCTGTCGTTGTTTGTGTCTGGCACGAACGGCTATAAAAGCTATCGTATCCCGGCTATCGTGACCACTACCAAAGGCACGTTGCTTGCTTTTTGCGAAGGCAGAAAGAACAACGCAGCCGATGCAGGTGATATAGATCTGTTGTTAAAGCGTTCCGCTGATGGCGGTCGTACCTGGAGCGAACAACAGGTTATCTGGAACGACAGCACCAATACCTGTGGCAACCCCTGCCCGGTAGTAGATGAAACAACCGGTACTATTTGCTTGCTGAGCACGCATAATATGGGTGATGATAAAGAAGGCGATATCATAAAAAAATTAAGTCGCAGCACCCGTACTGTCTGGATCACCAGGAGCAACGACGATGGCCTAACCTGGTCCGTACCTGAAAATATTACAGCTACCACTAAGAAAAAAGAATGGAGTTGGTATGCCACTGGTCCGGGCATTGGTATACAAATAAAGAATGGCCCGCACAAGGGACGCCTGGTAATTCCCTGCGATTTTAATTACGACGACTCCACCACCATTCCCACAGCAGGCCATTCAACCATGGGTTCGCATAGCATCTATAGTGATGACCATGGCGCCAGCTGGAAGCTGGGCGGCGCCATTACCCCAAAAATGAATGAATGCCAGGTAATAGAACTGGCGGACGGCAACGGTACCTTGCTGATGAACATGCGCTCGTATTTTCAACGCAACTGCCGGGCCCATGCCATTAGTTATGATGGCGGCATTACCTGGACGGCCCCGGTTGATGTGCCGGTGTTGGTGGAACCCGTATGCCAGGCAAGTATTGTACGATATGCATGGCCCGGTAAAAAAACAAAAAGCACGATGTTGTTCCTGAACCCTGCCTCCGCCAAACGAATGAATATGACCATCAGGGCAAGTTATGACGAAGGACAAACCTGGCCGGTTATCCGTACCTTATATGCAGGCCCATCGGCCTATTCCTGCATG